>JANMSP010000200.1:0-4376 GCA_031389475.1 Pyrinomonadaceae bacterium | reverse complement strand
TCTTAGCCCCGGAGATGGAGAACCCAGTCGCTATCGCTCCCGGTACTGACCCGCCTGCTGGTCCTGACTGACTAATAGAAGACCCGAATCGATCACCAATAACACTTCTATTATTTATCTCAATCATATACGATGCAATTCTATCTCAATGGGCCGTCGTTTTGACAAAATAAGCGGGCGGATACCACAATTAACTGTTGGAATTTCTCTATTAATTTAATCGCTTCTGTAAACGTTCAATGAAAAAACTTTATATTCTACGGCATGCAAAATCCAGTTGGGATCAGCCCGGCCTCGCCGATTTCGATCGGGCCCTGAATCATCGCGGCCTGATCGCGGCACCGTTTATGGGAGAGCTTATTGCAATAAAAGATTATCTTCCTGATCTTATAATAAGTTCACCGGCAAAGCGTGCCAGGCAGACCGCCGTGATTGTCAAAGAATCTTCAGGTGCGAACGCGGAATTAAAGTTCGACGAGCGTATTTACGAAGCCAGCCCGCAGGAGCTTCGGCAAATCGTTTCCGAACTGAGCGAAGAAATCAATTCGGCTATGATCGTAGGCCATAATCCGGGCATAGAAGGTTTTATAAATTTTTTGACCGGCAACCAGGAGCCGATGCCCACGGCCGCTCTCGCTTCAATTACGTTGAATATCGACAAATGGAGCGATCTGTCCGCCGACTGCGGAGAACTTCAGGAAATCATTCGCCCGAAGGAAGAAATGAAGAAGAACGCCTGACCAGGACGCAGGCATCTCGCCGGAACGCGGACACCTTTGTCCGCACGCGGAGTCCGCGAACGCGTAACGCTGCCGCAATTTAGTTAAATGCAAAAGGTTTGTTCGCGTCGAAGCGAGGCTCATTGCGGACAAGGGTGTCCGCGTTCCGTCCGTGTAACATTTAACCTTTCCGTAACATTTTGTTAATACCCATTTCAGTTGACCATCGTAAACTGCGTAATTCGGACCTAAATAACTTACAATTCGATAAGTACGCAATTTATGCTGCAAAACATCCTCATAATTGAAGATGATGCCGACATCGCCGAGAGTCTGCATTACAATTTCAAGCGCGAAGGTTTTCGCTCGACGATCGCGGAATCTGCCGAGAAAGGCCTCCGTATCGCGCTTGACGACAAAACAACGCCGTCTTTGATCCTTCTCGATCTTATGCTTCCGGGCATGAGCGGGATGGAGCTTTGCCGGCGGCTGCGGCGGGAACCGCTGACCGAAATGACGCCGATCATAATGCTGACCGCAAAAGCCGCGGAGATCGATAAGATCGCCGGCCTCGATATCGGGGCGGACGATTATATTGTTAAGCCTTTTTCGGTCAAGGAAGTTGTCGCCCGCGTCCGTGCCGTACTGCGCCGGGCCGAAAAAGAGGCCGCGCCTAAATACGAAGACGCAAACCTGACAGTCGATTTTGAAGACATGCGCGTTTCGTGCAGCGAATCCGAGGTAAAGTTAACGCGAAAAGAGTTTTCGCTGTTAGAGCATCTAATTAAAAATATCGGAAGGGTTGCCACCCGCCAGCAGCTTCTCGATAATGTTTGGGGCTACAGCTATTTCGGCGACACGCGGACGCTGGATGTGCATATCCGCCGCCTGCGTCAAAAAATGGGCGATTGCGGCGGCTGTATTGAAACTGTAGTTGGCGTCGGCTATCGTTTTGTTGGATGTAAATGACCGTTTCCGAACTTTCAATATTAGATCTCCATGCCGTTGGGCCAGCGGCTTCCCACAATATTTTGCAGGGAATTCTCGACGCCGTGCGTGAAAGCGTCCTGATCGTCGATTCGTCGATGCGTATCACGGCTTCGAATACCGCCGCATTTTCAGCATTTGCCCGGCACAATGGCCCGCTCGAAAGCCGCCGGTTGAGCGAGGTCATTCGCGACATGACCCTACATTCGTCGTTTCAGCAGGCAATTGAATACGGTGAATCGTCTGAAATCAAATTGGAGCTCACCGGCAACGAGAAACGCAGTTACGACATTCGCGTTGCACCTATAGACATTAAAGGTACGCGGAGCGCTGTTGGTGTATTTTATGACGTAACTCAGATCGAATTGCTTGAAAAAGTACGGCAGGAATTTTTGTCGAATATTTCGCATGAGCTTCGTACGCCGCTCACATCCATAATGGCTTTCGTCGAAACGCTCGAAGACGGAGCAATTGACGATAAGGAAAATAACCGCCGCTTCCTAGGCGTTATCCGCCGCAATGCCGAGCGGATGCACGGGCTTATCTCCGACATTTTAGAATTATCGATGATCGAATCCGGCACGGTTTCGATAGACATCAAGCAGGCGAAATTATTCAACATTGTCGAAGATGTGTTCGCCAGCCTTTCCGCGAAAGCGGCAATCCGCGAGGTTGAGCTGATCAATACTATCGCTCCCGATTTTACGGTGCTGGCCGATCCCTTCCGCCTCGAACAAATGCTCACTAATTTGATCGACAATGCGATTAAATTCAATCGCCCGGGCGGAAGCGTGACGGTCGAATGCCGCCAGGCAGCTGGAAGAAACCTGATTTCCGTTTGCGATACCGGTGAAGGCGTTCTGACCGAACATCTTCAGCGGATATTCGAACGTTTTTACCGCGCCGACCGGGGAAGGACACGCGAAGTAGGCGGAACCGGCCTCGGACTGGCGATCGTAAAACACCTTGCACGCCTCCACGGCGGAGAAGTTTCGGTTACTTCAATACTTAGCCGCGGCACTACTTTCGTCATCGAATTACCTGCAAAATAAGGCCTTACGACCGTCTTAATTTTCCTTTCCGAACACGTTAAAACGTGTTATAATACTCATATCTATTGATAAGCAAACTGATTCGACGAATCGCGTCAACGACCGGTTTGTCCCAGCGGCATGTTTCTCATGTTACCAACGGGAGAAAACATCTATGGAACTTAATATCGGACAAAAGGTCGCCTATCCAAGCCAGGGCGTTTGCATGGTCGAGCAGATCGAAAGCAAAACTATCGGTGAAAATTCGATAGATGTATATTTACTGCGGGTTTTAAGTGATAACTCGATAATTTTCGTGCCGACCGCTAATGCTGAAAATGTCGGGATTCGGCCGATAATTTCGTCGATACAATGTCAATCTCTGATCGACAAGCTTTCCACGGATTTCGATGCAGTTTCCTGCGATTGGAAAACGCGGTCACGTGAGTTTACCGAAAAACTGCAGTGCGGAGATGTTTTCGAAGCTGTAGACGTTTTGAAAAAACTTACGTTCCTTGGCCACGAAAAAAAGCTTTCCTTCCGCGAACAAACACTTCTCGAAAAATCCAAGTTTTTAATTATTTCGGAGATAACCAATGCGGACGCAGCCGACGAAGCCGGTTTACGGACAGAGATCGAACGGCTCGTCGAAACCGCCTGCGAAAAGCACCTGTTATCGCATCCTGATATCACGCTGGCCGCCGTGCATTAGGTCGGTGTTCTGAGTTCACGCTTCAGCGTGCTTCTTCGCCATGCAAAAGACACGCTGAAGCGTGAACTCAGAACTTTTAGGCCTCCTTTATATAACTAGCCTTCACGATCGTTTTGATATTGCCTCTAACGTGAAAATCCCCCTCGATCTCGACCTTCAACGGATCACACGCCTTCACGAAATCGTCCATCAGAATATTAACGACGTGTTCATGAAACACCTTTATATTACGGAACGAATTGATATAAAGCTTCAAACTCTTGAGCTCGATGCAACGCTCGTTAGGAACATACTTGAGCTTTACAGTCGCAAAATCGGGAAAATCCGAAAACGGGCAGATCGCGGTAAATTCCGGAATCTCGAATTCGACCCAGATCTCGCGTCCCGCAAATTCATACTTAAAAGTATCGAGCGCAAAAAGCTGCATCTCCTCACGCGGCGTTGACCGAATATCCAGATTCTGCTGGTTTTCCGGCGGTAATTGATAATCGTCTAACATAATTTCTTCTTAAATCTTTGTGCCGCTCCCAAATCGCGGATGCCTATCGTCTGCAGATCCTTTAACAAATTACAAAATATATGAGCGGTCGCGCGTGCATCGTCGGTCGCCCGGTGATGATTCAGCAACTCGATAGAATAATAGTTCGCCACCGTGTTGAGTTTGTGATTTTCAATATTCGGCAGCAGTTTTCGTGAAAGCTGAACCGTGCACAGCGATGGGTTCCCGACGCGGTAATCTTCGTAAACACGACCGATCTCGTGATTGAGAAATCCCATATCAAAGCGTGCATTGTGCGCCACCAAAACTGAATCGCCGATAAAATCCATGAAACTCGCCGCGACCTCGGCAAATTTCGGAGCATTCCGTACCATCTGATCGCTTATGCCGGTCAAACCGACAATAAAAGGCGGAATCGGCATTTCAGG
>JANMSP010000175.1:0-7375 GCA_031389475.1 Pyrinomonadaceae bacterium | reverse complement strand
CGACCTGACCTTTTTTGATAATGAGCTTGGCGTTGCGGCCGGATCGCGCGGGCGAATTTTGATCACGAATGACGGCGGTCAAAACTGGATACCGGTTTTCAGCGACACCGAAGCGAATCTGAATGGAATGCATTTCTTCGGCGACCAAAAAGGCTGGATCGTCGGCGATAAAGGCACGATTTTGCGAACTATAAATGGCGGTGCAAGCTGGGGCAAAGGAATTTCGAATGTTACGGATGATCTGTTCGCCGTAAATTTTATTTCGGAGAAGATCGGCTTTGCAGTCGGGGCGAACGGCATCATTCTTCGAACCGCAACAGGTGGGGCATTTTGGGAAGTAATCGAATCGAGCACGCAGGCTTGGCTCGAAGATATAAAATTTTTAAGCAATAGACGAGGCGTCGCTGTGGGCGATCAGGGCACGATCCTGGTCACGATGGATGCTGGAATGACGTGGTCGAAAGTAAAATCAAATGTCACGGAAAATATTTATGCGGTCAGCTTTTACGACGAGGATAACGGCTACGCGGTCGGGGCAAACGGGCTGATATTGCGGACGCGCGACGGCGGATTAAGCTGGAGTGATGAGGAATCGCCTTCGCAGGCGAACCTGTATGGAGTGACCGCATTCGGCCGGGAACAAGCTGTCGCGGTCGGTGAACTGGGAACGATCCTGATCACTGATGACGGCGGAAAAACCTGGGAACAGCAATCTAATATTACCGGGAAGGTTTTGCAAGCGATAGTATATCGCGGCGGACGCGAGGTGTGGATTGCGGGACGCGGCGGTTCGATCTTAAAACGTGCTGAACCATTTTCTCCGCATAAAATGTCGGGCGGCGTGAAAACACCTCCGGTCTTGCGTCCCGCTACGCGCCGAACAAGACGCAAGCCGCGAACGCCGCTTATTACAATTACGGATGATGGAGATATACCAGTCGCGACGCGGCCGGAGAATTAGAAAGAGCTTTTGCCGCGGATTTGCGCGGATAAACGCAGATAAGAAAAAGCTCTAATCCTTTTATTCCGATCCGCGTTCATCCGAGTAAATCCGCGGCTAATTTTCCGACCTGTAAATCAGCTTCTATGGATTATTACGGAAATCCACTCGCCTTTCCGCTCGATATGAGGATTTCTTATATGAAAATCTTTGAGAGAGGAAACTATCATTTCCTGCTGTTCTAGCAAAATACCCGAAAGCACCAGAATATTGCCGGTCTTTTCAATCAGTGTCGCAAGAATAGGCAGAATCACGTCGATTGTTAAATTTGCGCAGACGAAATCGAAAACAGGCGTTTTTTCATTGATTGAGCCGATATAAAACTCTATTTGATCGCCGACACCGTTGATTGCCGCATTCTCTTTGGCAATCGCTACCGAATCGACATCAGTATCGCAGGCTAAAATACAAATTCCAGGCTGAAATTTTACCGCGGCGATGGCCAAAATTCCGGTGCCAGTTCCAACATCGAGAAAAGTTTGCTCTGCCTTGAAATTATCTTCGATGGCCTTTACGCAAAGTTGCGTCGTTTCGTGCGTTCCGGTTCCGAATGCCATGTTCGGCTCGATGCGGATAACGATCCTGCCAGTTTCGTCGAATTCTTCCCACGGCGGTGCGATGATGAAACTCCCGATCTCCGTCGGTTTCCAATGTTTTTTCCATTCGGCCAGCCAATCGGTTTGCTCGATCTCGCTTTTTTCTATTTTGTGAACCGAAGCGGAAGTAAGCCCATAAATTCGGAGAGCATTGTCGAGTTGGTTTTTGAATGCTGTGTTTTCGGGAAGTTCGTTAAAAAATCCGTTCACGACGACAGTCTCCGTCGCCGTTTTTCGCAGGTGATTGATCTCTGTCCCCAGAGCATCGATCTCATTAAAAGCAAATTCGACCGCTTCAGCGGCCTCGGCATCAACTGTTACAGCGATGGCGAACCATTTTTGTATTTCAGGATTTGTCATTCGTAGATGCCGATGTCGTCGAGATTACTTTCCTTGTTACGCCAATCGGCAACTACTTTGACGAAGAGTTTCAAAAACACTCTTTTGCCCAGCAGTTTTTCTATATCAACGCGGGCCTCGGTGCCGATCCGTTTTAGTTTGCTACCGCCTTTGCCGATGATGATGCCTTTTTGCGAATCGCGTTCGACATAGATCGCACAGTAAATTTGGACGGCAGACGGATCGGATTCGTCGAATTTTTCGGTGACAACGGCGGTGACATAGGGTATTTCTTCGCCGGTCGTCGCCAAAATCTGTTCGCGGACCATCTCGGCGACGATGCTTCGCATCGGCTGGTCGGTCAATTCATCGTCAGTAAAGATCGGGGCACCTTCGGGTAGGTGTTTCGTGATCTGCTTGAGCAGATTATCAACTGCTTCGCCTCTGAGAGCGGAGATGGGAATTACTTCCTCAAAATTAAATTCGTTCGAATAAAATTCGATGAGCGGCAAAAGCTCGTGTTTTTCCTTAATTTTGTCGATCTTATTGAGGACAAGCAAGGCAGGCTTTTCCGATTGTTTTATCAGGTCGAGTACGAACCGGTCGCCATTTCCTGTCGAAACGCTCGCGTCTCGCATCAGAACGAGCACATCGACTGAAAGTATTGCATCGTGAACCGCCGCCATCATCCGGCGGTTTAGCAGATAGCCTGGTTTGTGAACGCCCGGCGTATCGACGATCACGATCTGTCCTTCCGGCGAGGTGACGATGCCCTGGATTTTATGACGCGTGGTTTGAGGTTTGTTGGAGACGGCGGCGATTTTCTCACCGACCAGACGATTCAAAAGAGTGGATTTCCCGGCATTCGGCCGACCGATAAAGCCGACGTAGCCGCTGCGAAAGTTCTCGTTAGACATTCAATAGAACTTAGCAGAACGAAAAGTAAAAAGCCAAACCGTTCTGAGTTCACGGTTCAGCGTGTCTTTTGCACAGCGAAGAGGCAAGCTGAAGCTTGAACTCAGAACTACTGTTCTTTGATCAACCGCGCTTTCGCAGCCATAGCTTCCTTGTACGCTCCGCCGTTTACGTCGCCGACCTTGATCGCCGCATCATATATTCCCATGGCGTACGTACGGTCATCGTAGAACTCGTAAAGCTTTGCCAGAGCAACGTATGAAAGCGAAAGCAAAGCCGCATCGATCTGCTGTTTTTGCGCGATTCGCAGGACATTTTCAAACGCGATCTTTGCTTCTAAAAGTTTAGCTTTTTGCTGGGCTTCATCAGTGAGAGATTCTGCGGAAAAGCTGGCGACGCGGCCGATATTGTAATAAATTCGCGGTTCGGACGGATTTTTTGAGAGAAGGACGTTCAGTTCTTTGCCAGCTTGATCGTAATTTTTACCATCAATGATTTTCGTGATTTCGAGCAGACGAGTCGTCACCGGATTTTCCGCAATAATGGATGCGGTAGTGGGATTTTTCTTGCGGTCTTCGCGTGCTGCTACGGCTCGGCTGCGGGCGTCGGCGTGCTTCGCGTAGCGGCCGGTTTCCTTTGCGGCATCGAATGTGAGGAGCATTTCACGCATCGATGAGGCGATGTCGAAACCCGAATCTTCGACGCTTCCAAGCTGTTCTGCAAAATAGAATACGAGAATCGCTCCCTTGTCGTAGTCCTCCGAAAGCTGCAGCATTGTTTCGTCTGCCTGTGCCGCCTTGTATTTTTCGAGCGTGGCCGAAACCGCTTTTTTCTCATCAATGGTTTTTGCCCGCGTAATGTTCTCACGGCTTTGCTCGGTGGCGATACGATTGCGAATATTCTCGTTCTGCTTAGCGTCGATAGCGGCGACCAGCGAACGCGAGATCGTTAGGTAAACATCGGGCGAAGCTTTCGGATCTAACTTTCTCCGTTCGTCCAGAAGTAATTTGATACTGTCGCGGATCGTCGTGATGTCCTTGCTGTTATTTAGAACGATCGGATCGATGACGAATTGCAGAAACCCGCGCCGCACCTCCGAAAACGTAAGATCGGTTTCCGCCGGCAGTACAACGTAATAATCGTCCTTTATATTCAGAAAATTTATATCGCCAACCGGTGCGAGCAATTCCGGCACGATGAAAAAACGCCGTTCGCGCGAGCGGTTCTCCGTGTTGGTTAGCTTCGTCGTTTTGCTTTTGCCCTTCTGCGTTTCGGTTTTGATTTTTTCAAAGTAATAAAGCTGCGGTTTCGTGTGCAAATAACCTAGTAGGTCACTGACCATTTCGCGCGCGGAACCACGCAGATTTCCGTCGGCAGCTTTTTGATAGGTTTTTACATATTCGCTGACATTCCCGCTGAAATTCGACCTCCGGTTAAAGTCACGAACGAGCGGTGCAAAATCCAAAACATCGAGCAAATTTCCGGGCAGATCGCTGGTCACAACGGGGTCGGCTAATTCCGGAACCGGTGTCAGAGCGTACGCCATCGAAATAAATGGAGCGACAAGCTGAGCATCCGTTTTGCCGGGATTGCGATTTTTGTAGCCGATCACGAACTGTGAAATCTTCGTACGCAGATCTTCATTGAGCATCGCAAAATCACTTTTTAACTGCTCGCGAAACTTCAGGCCCTCAGCCGATAACGGAGTATTCAAAACCGGGATCGACTCGCCCGCTGCGTTGGTTGTACGAGCAACTTCGAGCGCCGCCAGCACGATCATCACACGCTTATCCGGCTCGATCCGTACACCGTAATTAGACAGATCAAATCCCTGCGGAACGCTTTGGGCAAGAGCTCCAATCGAAAAAACAAATATAAAAGCAAGTAAAATTAAATTTCTCATTTTAAACAGAAGTCGAATTTAGTAGGAACGTACCCAGTAAAGATGAATATTCTAGCTTCAAAGATGCATTTTACTAAAACTCTAGACGTGCGGAAAGCGTTTCAATCAGTCGGAATGCTTACTGAAGGGGTTAGTTTGAACATTAAACCGACGGATCGGGTCAGTACCGGGACCGATAGCAATTGGGTTCTTTAGCGTTAGCACTTAAAAACCCAGTCGCTATCGCTCCCGGTACTCACCCGCTCGAAAATACCCAATCGACCAGGATAAATTAGCGTATTGATCGGTCAAAACGTAGTGAAGGGGCAATAAAAGCCCCTTTACTACCTAGCAAAATTATTCGATTTATTATTCGAAACTCGCTAACGCATCCGATTCGCTGTCGAAAACGTCAAAAACCGTCAGGAGTTTGGTGATTGCAAGCAAATCCTGAATCTTTTGGGTCAGATTTAAAAGTTTAAGCGTACCGCCTTCTTTGTTGACCGCGGTGAAACTGGAAACGAGTTCGCCGATACCGCTCGAATCGATGTAGCCGACGCCGCCAAGATTCATCAGGATCTTATTTTTGCCATCGCCGAGAAGGCGGCGGATCGTCGTGCGAAGCGCCACGCTGCCTTCGCCGATCGTTACCTTGCCGTTCAAGTCAAGTATCGTTACATCGCCTGCCTGGCGTTCCGAAATAGTGATGTCAGCCATGTTTATCTCCTCAGTTGAAAGTAAATTAAAGTTTTGATAGCAGATTTTAGACTAATCTCAAGGGAAAAGTCCACGAAACAAAAGAGTTTTATTGCTTCTTTAACATTTTGACGACGAGGCCGCCGCCCGTGTGATTCGACCATTCGACCTCGTCCATAAATGCACGCATAAAAAGTATGCCGCGTCCCGATGCCTTCAACAGATTGTCCGGATTAGTCGGATCCGGAACGTCATCGACGTCGAAGCCCGGGCCGAAATCGCGGACGACGACCTCGAAACCTTCAGGCAGTTGCGAGAATTTTATCTCGACCTGTTTTGTTTCGTCGAATTTGTTGCCGTGCTTTACGGCGTTGGCGACAGATTCGCGAACCGCCATGTCGATGGCCGACCTGAATTCTTCGTCTAACCCCGCACTTTGAGCAAATTGTTCCGCTTCGCGTGCTGCCTGATCGACTGATTCGATCCGGCTCGGCAATGTAAGTTCTTTTGTTTCCGCCACAATGATTTGTTTGTAAGTTAAAGGTTAAGGGCGTCTCCTGTCAAGACAAACGGCGAATAATCAGTCTAAAATATCAAATATGATTATTCAGCCGGCCCGGATTCTTCGCGGCCTGATCGAACTTCCCGGAGATAAATCAATTTCACACCGCTCGGCGATTTTTTCCGCGATGGCGGACGGCGAAACGCGGATCTCTAATTTCGCGACGAGTGCGGACTGTGCTTCGACGATCTTGTGCCTTCAAAAAATTGGCGTCGGCATCGTCCGTCATGGTCCTGAAATTATAGTCAAAGGTGTAGGGAAAAACGGATTTACAAAGCCGCTGACGGAACTCGATTGCGGAAACAGCGGAACGACAATGAGGCTGCTTGCGGGTGTTTTGGCGGGGCAGAATTTCGATTCTGTTTTGACCGGTGATGAATCGCTGTCAAAGCGCCCGATGAAAAGGGTGATCGGGCCGCTGCAATCGATGGGTGCAGAAATCGATGCAGCAGAAAATCACGCACCGCTGAGAATTCGCGGAAAGCTACTTAAGTCTATGACACACGAGCTGAAAGTCGCATCCGCACAGATTAAATCGTGCCTGCTTCTCGCCGGGCTGAATGCGGACGGCGAAACTTCGGTGATCGAGAATACGCAGACACGCGACCACTCCGAACGGATGCTCCGATGGCTCGGCTGCGATATTCGCGAAGAAGATTTTGAAGGCGGTAAGAAATTGACTGTTTCAGGCACTGCCACTCTCACTGCCAGAGATATAAATGTTCCCGCCGACATCTCATCCGCTGCTTTTTTTCTGGTTGCAGCCGCTTGTTTGCCGGGCTCGGAAATCGTTTTGCCGAATGTCGGAATTAATTCTTCGCGAAGGGCGATAATCGATGTCTTGCAGCGTTTCGGGGCCGAAATTACCATTTCCGATGAAAGGGAAGTATGTAATGAACCGATAGCGACAATCATTGTGAGAAGCGGTCTTCAACCTACTTCTGCCGCAAATTTAGTCAACGGCCGAATCATCGCCAACTTGATCGACGAGATCCCGATCCTAGCTATTTTGGGTACGCAGCTTGAAAACGGCCTGGAAATACGCGACGCGGCGGAACTTCGCGTGAAGGAATCTGATAGAATCTCGGCAGTTGTCGAGAATCTGAAGAGAATGAAAGCGGATGTCGAAGAATTTCCGGATGGTTTTCGAATCGGGCGTTCGCAATTGCACGGAGCCGTTGTAGATTCCTTCGGCGATCACCGGATCGCGATGGCGTTTGCCGTCGCAGGGCTTTTTGCGGAGGGTGAAACGGAAATAAATGGTGCCGATTGCGCTGCTGTCTCATTTCCCGGATTTTTTGACACGCTGGAGAGTTTACTGGCAGAAACGCGACGGTAACGGAGCGTGCTACATTTGGCGTTGTACGCTCCGTTACCGTCGCGTT
>JANMSP010000162.1:0-2445 GCA_031389475.1 Pyrinomonadaceae bacterium | reverse complement strand
CGCCCGACAGGTAACCGGGTTCGGCCAGGTTGACGATCGACACCGGCGCCGGCTGCGGAGACAGGATCGGTTTCGCAGGAACGGCTGGGGCCGGTGGACGTGAAATTCGCGGCGGACGCCTTATGGCCGCTTTCGGTTTTAAGGCGGCTGGCCCTGACTGGGCTGATATTTCGATTGAGCCGCAAAAGATGATCGCTGGCAGCAAAGCGGCAAGAGCAAGTTTGGTAAGTTCACGATTGATAAGATTATTCATTATTTTTCCGTTTGAAAGATTACTGATCTTGGGCCGTTTTAGCGCTGGCTGACGGCAAAGTTTCGGTTTGATTGGCCGGCTGTTGTTCTGAATCGTCTGCGATAAGCGTGGTTGGGGAAAGGGATTTGCCGCTAACAGGTTCCACCCTATACCGAAGGATTGTGAAACCGGTTCTCAGATTATTGTCGTTCCTAACTGGTGATGCCGGACTGTCCTTGAGCAGGAATTTGCATTTCAATTGCACGGACTCCTCAATGTCCTGTCCGCCCGCTTTTCGGCGTATCTTGCGCAACCCGATCGCACGAAGAACGTATGGGTCACGCTCATCCACCGTCAGGTCCTGGAGTTCCCAGGATGAATTGACGCTCTCCGCTTTCTCCGCCGCCAGAACGCCGTTTTGTTTTAACCTGCCTGCCATAGCGAGTGACAGGTCCGGTTCAAGCATTCGCAGAAGTTTGTTGACCTGACTTTCGCGGGTCGATTGCTCAACTTCGTAGAGGGTAGTCAGAAACTCTTTTACCAGATACTTCTTGTCCGTTTCGGTCGGCGTATCGGGACTAATATCGACAGTCTCAGTTGCTCCATAGTCACGGTTGTTCAGCTCTACAACTCTTCCGGATGTTTTATCGACCACGATGCGATCAGCCTTGCGTAGCGATAGAAATACGTTGATCCCGACGCTGAGTGTCAGAATCAATAAAAGGACCCAAACCGCTTTAAACAGCGACAATATGGTCAACATGTCTTCGGGATCGCGGCTGAGATAGAGAGGAATTTCAGGACCAGTTTCAGGCATAACGGGTAGATTTGAATCGCTGCTTTTCTCTTTCATCATTTTATGTCGGGTTAATTTCCTGGTGAGCATGATGGCAAGACTGATGCCAAAACCAAATTGGCAGTTTTACTGGTGAAGAAACCTGGCCGTTGGAACCTGCTGGCCCAAAAACACGCCGGACGGTTCGGCAGTTCGCCGGAAGTTATCGAAAATGCACCGGGCCGTCTTTTACGGGCGTAAGGTTCCTACGTGAGTAGATCGTGCCCGCCGGTTGAAGAACACGCGGGTTTCGGGGGATATCACAATTGGTCCGTTCTGGTCTAATTTTTTTAGACGGTCGGCGGAGCCTTCGTCGCTCCGGACGAGGAACCGGTTACCGGTTCGCGGGTCGTAGAGAACGTTTGTGGCCGCAGATAGGGAGGTTTTGAAAACACTTTTCGAATCTGCATCTTTGCCGCCGGTGACTCTCTTAGCAATGTCTTCGGCCCTGTTGATTACTGCCCTTTTTTCGGTTACCCGGAACCTTCCTTGCCTCTCAAGCCACCGGTATACATTCCTTCCGCTTCGAACGTATTCGATCGTTTCCCTGTATGGAGGTACGCCTCCAAGCGTCCGACGCCTCAAAGGGTTTATCGGTTTGCCATTTGCAATGATCCTTCTTCCGTGCAAATAGGCGGATACAGTTCCTTCTCCAGAGTTATAGGCAGCGAGAACGGAGTCCAGGCGCCAATTAAACAGCCCTCCGAGATACTTGACATACCTGGCGGCCGCGAAGATCGAAGCATTCGCCTCGTACGGGTTCGCGAGGCCGAACCGCGAAGCTGTAGCGGGTATGAACTGCATAAGTCCCTGAGCATTTTTTGGGCTCGTAAGCCACGGACGAAAACGAGTTTCGTTATAAGCGATCGTCCATAAGACGAGCGGATCAACCCCTTCCTTCCTGGCGGCATCCACTATCACACCTTCGAATAACGCGGCGCGGGAAAGTACATCCATTTTCGAAAGACTTATTCTGCCAATAGGGTCTCGAATCTGGGAAGCGTGAGACTGCGGAAATAAAACGCAGAGCAAAAGGATGGCAACAAGAATCGGTTTTTTATTACGCATATCGGCTCACGGTTTTGCAATAAATATGCCAGCCGCGGAAACCAGCGAACGGCACGGGTCTTGCACAGCAGGCAAAAATATTGCCGCCTATGGCCTTTCCTCCTAAAGGCCATCGGACGTGCAAAACGCAACCGTCAATAATTTTTTTTTACTTTTTGCGAGGACAAGATGAAGAAATTGATCAAGACAACAAGAACCGGCATTACCGCCATTGCCCCTGTGATGGCTATGCTCCTATTTTCAAGCGCCCTGTTTGCTCAGGGACCGATCTTTACCGGCGACGCGAGCAACCTTTCCAACATCATCCGGG
>JANMSP010000043.1:0-11157 GCA_031389475.1 Pyrinomonadaceae bacterium | reverse complement strand
TAACTGTCGATGCCGCAAAAAAGACCGGCGAAGTGTCAAAGGATATCTACAACAAGGCGGCCGAAAAAACCGAAGAAGGTGTTGAAGCCGCACCAGGCGTCGCAGAAAAGGTTAAGGACGTAACGGTAGACGCGGCAAAAGCCACCGGTAAGGGTGCAAAAAAGGTCGGCAATTATACCGTCGAGACTACAGAAAAGGTTGCCGGGCAGGCTTACGAGGGCGGAAAGTGGTTTGTCGTTTCAACCTGGGACGGTACCAAGTGGGTATCAAAACGGACTTGGTACGCGACAAAGAAAGCATCTTCCGCTACGAAAGATGCGGTGGTCGGCGAAGAACCGCGAAAACCTTAGTTTTTGCGGGAAATATTATTATTGAGACGGTTGCATTCAATTGTAATAATTGAATGTTGACCGTCTCATTTTTTTGTTCTCTAATTAAAAGCTTATGAAAGAAAAAGTTAGAGTCGCGGGCGGGCAGGGTTTTTGGGGAGATCTTTTGACTGCCCCGGTGGATCAAGTGCGTGGCGGGCCAATAGATTATTTGATGCTCGATTACCTTGCGGAAGTTACGATGTCAATCGTTCAAAAGCAGAGGCAGCGTGATCCGAATGCCGGCTACGCTAAGGATTTCGTTACGCTGATGCGCGAAATTTTGCCTGACTGTGTCGAGAAAGATATTAAGGTCCTTTCGAACGCGGGGGGCGTGAATGTCGCGGGCTGCGCTGCGGCGATTAAGGAAACTGCGGATGAACTCGGCCTAGGCGGAAAGGTGAAGATCGGCGTAGTCACGGGCGACGATATTCTTGGGCGGCTGGACGAATTTGCCGATCGCGGAATTGTTATCACGAATATGGAAACGGGCGAACCGCTTTCTTCCGTCCGCGACAGAGTGCAATCGGCAAATGTTTATCTCGGCGCCGAGCCGCTTGTCGAAGCGCTGGATAAAGGAGCCCAGATAGTTGTCGGCGGAAGGCTGACTGACACGGGGTTGACTTTGGCTCCGCTGATGCATGAATTCGGCTGGAAATTCGACGATTGGGACCGCATTTCGGCCGGCACGATTGCCGGACATATTATCGAATGCGGCGCACAATCATCGGGCGGAAACTGTCAGTACGACTGGCAAAATATCCCGGATTTAGCGAACGTCGGGTTTCCTATTATTGAGGCATCGCCAAACGGCGAGTTCATTGTTACAAAACACGAAGGAACCGGCGGCTGCGTGAATGTGCAGTCGGTGAAGGAACAGCTTCTATACGAGATGGGCGATCCGCACGCCTATATTACGCCGGATGTAGTTGCCGATTTCACATCGATTAATGTTGAGGACGCCGGATCGAACCGTGTAAAAGTTTTCGGAATTACCGGAAATGCGAGCACTGATTTTTACAAGGTTTCTATTGCTTATTCGGCTGGCTGGAAAGCCGTGGGAACGCTCGTGTATGCCTGGCCCGATGCCTATGAAAAAGCGAAGGCGGCAGACCATATACTTCGCATGAGGCTGGAGAAATTGGGATTGGCGTTTGATGTGATCCTGACGGAATTTGTCGGGGTAAATGCCGCCCACGGGCATCTGGCCGGAGAGCCGAGGCCCGACATACCGGAAGTTCAATTGCGGTTCGGCGTTCGCGGGCAGAACAAGTCAGACGTGGAAAGATTTACGAAGGAACTCGCGCCCTTGATATTGACTGGGCCTCCGGGAGTTACCGGATTTGCCGGCGGGCGTCCGAAAGTAGAAGAGATAATGGCTTACTTCCCAGCTTTGATTCCTAAATCGCTAATAGAAACTAAGGTTGAGATCGTGTAAGTTCTGAGTTCAAGCTTCAGCTTGTCTTTAGCCTGAAGCCGAAGACAAGCTGAAGTTTGAACTCAGAACTAGGTCAGAAATTTCGCGATTCCTTTCTTACAGTCATTGGTCATTCGCGCGGCGGCATTGGCTTCGGCTCCGGCTTCCATTGAATCGAGAAAAGGCAGTCCGTCCATTTGATACAAAAGTTTTTTCGACATTATCACTGCCGAGCGGCTTACTCCCTCATAAATAGAGACGTATTCCTTAACCTTTTGATCGAAATCAGCCTCCATAAATATATTGTTTACGATTCCAATATTTTCTGCTTCCGCCGCTGAAAATTCAAACCCCTGCGTAATCATCGCGAACGCCCGTTTTTCCGATATATTTCGCCGAAGTATTGCCATCACCATTGCGGGAACAAACCCGATTTTGACTTCCGGATACCCGAATCTGGCGGTATCCGTCGCCAAAACCAGATCACATGCCGTCGCAAGCCCGCAGCCGCCGGCGAGTGCACGCCCGTGGACCGCCGCGATCACCGGAATTTTGACGGCGCGTATCAGCAGAAATAAGTCCATCAAATTCCGGGCGTCGTCAAGGTTTTCCTCGTAAGAACTTTCGCTGATCCTTTGCAAAGCGGAAAGATCGGCTCCCGAACAGAAGTCCTTTCCTGCTCCCTGGATGACGATCGCCCGCAAATTTTCATCCTCGTCGGCATCGCGCAAAGCTCCTTTCAGCGAAAGGATAAGAACTTCGTTCAAAGCATTACGCTTTTCGGGACGATTCAGCGTTATGTAGCAGATCGACTCTTCTTTCGCGGTCAATAATTCAGGCATTTTTCCTCGATGTCGAAACTATCGCACTAATTAGCTTTATAAGTTCTTTCCGGTCGGCTTCCATAGAATCGAATTCCTTTTCACTAAGAAAATCGGCGTGAAATAATAACTGGAGCCAGTATTCCGTTTCCGATGCTTTACGCCGGGCAATGCCAAACTCATTTATAAAAGTCGGCCGTGATTCACCGCTGATCGTCTCTTTTACATGTTTTCCGATATGCGTTCCGGCAACCAGTAATTCCTTGCTGAGAACATACTCACGTTTTTCATCGACCAAATATCTATATAATTTCGCGATTCTAAGTGCGAACGCGAAAGACTTGATCAATACGGGATTTTCTTTCATAGCTTAACGCGATTCTATTAGAAATAATTACTAATTATTAATTGGTAATTATTTCCAGCAAATGTTGGTCATTTAATAAAGTTTTGCGGCTTTATCTATTTCCAATGCAAAATTTTCCAAAACTCGAGAAACGAAGGTAATTTGTTCGTTCGCCTCTTTCCAATCGCGCTGCTCGATCGCTTCGCGGATAGCTGGCAACGTTTTGACGCCATAACCGGTATAGAATCCCGGAGCGTAGATCTGGTGACGAAACCAGTCGCGTCGCGGCAAACCCTCGGTGCTGGTCAAAAATCGCTCCGTGCGAAAAAGCGTTTCATCCAAAGTTTGCCTGGCGTTCGGGTTGGGCTGCTTTCCTTTCGACATTTTTTCGTAAGCCCTCGCACTTTCGTTAAGTTTCACACTGGCATTCAGGAGCGGTGCGAAATTTATATATGGCACCTCGCCCTTTTGTTTCGGAACATTAAATGTTTCCGTTGGGTCCTGCACGGCTTTCAGCATTCCGCTGGAAATCATCTGATTCGTTAGTTTCGTTTCCTCACGCATTGCGTCCACCAGGCTGACGATCTCTTTGGCGTATCCTCCCACTGTTTCTGCAAAATTGGAAAATTCAAACGGCAGCGATTCTGCATCGGCTAGACGTAATGTTGCATGCCCGCCGACTTTCGCCAGCGCTACGCCATACGCGAAACCGGGATCGCCGTAGCGGGTGTAATGTTCGAACGAATCGTAGATCGAGTGATAGGACCCGCCGCCGTTCTCGCCGCCGAAACCGATATTCAGCGAAGCGATGCCGAGATGCTGCAGAAATGGCGTGTAATCCGAACCGGAGCCGAGAGCATCGATCCGCAAGTCGTGCCTTTCCAGCGCTTCCTTTCTTTCGGATGCGGAACCGTAAACCGCCTGTGCGGCGCGTGAACGCTCCCAAACGCTCATTTTTGTCTGCGGATCGGGAATATCGCGGGCGACCTCGTTTATAAATTTTTCAAGCGTGTGAGAGCCGCCGATTCCCAGGAAACCGCGTCCGCTGGAATCGGTATTGATGTAAACGGCCGCCTTCTGCCGGAGTTCGTCTGCATGCTGCTCGGCCCATTCGGTCGAACCTAGCAGTCCTTCTTCCTCGCCGTCCCAAGCCGCGTAAATTATTGTCCTTTTCGGCTTCCAGCCTGTTTTCGCGAGTTCGCTCAGCCCCCGCGCCTCTTCCATTAACGCCACGAGTCCGCTAATCGGATCAGCCGCTCCGTTCACCCACGCATCGCGATGATTGCCGCGAATGATCCATTGATCGGGCCGTTCGCCGCCGTTCATTTTCGCGATCACGTTATAGATCGGGACTGTTTTCCAATCGAATTCAAGTTTAATGCGCACCGTCGGAGTTTTGCCGCCGAAATGATAGGTCAGCGGCAATGAGCCTCGCCAGGATTCAGGTACGACCGCTCCGTCAAGATTTCGCAGCAGCGGCAAAGCGTCGGAGTAAGAGATCGGAAGAACCGGAATCTTTGTCAGCGTTTGTGCATCTTTTATGGCCAGTCGCTTTGCGCCTTTTGTCGCACCAATACCTTTCGTCAGCGGATCGCCCGGATGAAGCGGCATATCCATCACCGAACCGCGCTGGACACCGTTCTCATTTCGCCAAGCGCCTTTCGGGTAAACGTCGCCCTGAAAAAAGCCGTCATTTCGCGGGTCGGAATAGATTATGCAGCCGATCGCTCCGTACTCGGCCGCGACTTTCGGCTTAATGCCACGCCACGATCCGCCGTACCTGGCAATAACGATCTTCCCCTTAACATCGATGCCGTGGGTTGCGAGCTCGTCATAATCAGCGGGAATTCCATAGTTCACATAAACTAGCGGACCTGTGACGTCCCCGTCAATCGAATAAGCATTATACGAGGGCAGATGTTCGCTCTGCTGGCCGGAACTTGGATCCCCCGCGACTTCCGGCTCGTTCAATTTGAGTGAGAATTTTTCGGGAGCAGTCATTTCGACCAAACGC
The DNA here is from genome assembly GCA_031389475.1 of Pyrinomonadaceae bacterium. Taxonomy (GTDB): domain Bacteria; phylum Acidobacteriota; class Blastocatellia; order Pyrinomonadales; family Pyrinomonadaceae; genus OLB17. The sequence continues at coordinate 6,191 of JANMSP010000043.1, read as the reverse complement.
GATCTCGGCGTCGGAAACAACACATCGAACTGTTCGAGCTTAGTTTCATAACCCCATGATTTAAAGAGTGACGCGATAAAATCGGCGTTCTCTTTATTATACGCGGAGCCGATGTGATGCGGACGAGCCGAAAGACGCTTCATCCAATCGCGTAAGTTATCTGCCTTCAGACCGGAATCGAATCTTGATTCCAAAGCTCGCTGATCCCGCGAGCTCTCGGCCGAAAAGCCAAAAACCATGCGATCCGTTTTAGGCAAAGTCTGGCTGAAGAGTGAGAATGACAGCAGGAATAAGAACAGAATACGGACTGGTAATTTTTGCATATTATTTTTGGGTCGTGCTCAGTTGTTATCTTCATTATCAGGAAAGAATTTTCCGGCGACTTCCGGTGTCACACTTAAACCAAGCGATTCGAGAGCTTTCGACATAACGATGTCCTGCCTTTCGGCAAGATTTTTACCGGTCGGGATTAATCGTACGTCCGGCGTTACACCGATCTTTTCCAGGCTCTTGCCGTCTTTCATTATCAGGTCGGCGACCGTTATACTTGACCCGAAAAAAACCACCACATCCAGCCCCAGCTTCTGCCCGTAATATCGTGACTCCATCACCGCACCGGCAGACTGGTCGCCAAAAACCTTGCCGCGATTTTCCAATTGCATGACCCGCGAAAAAACTTCGGAAGCAGACGCGGAGCCGCTGTCAATCAGAACTACTATTTTCCCGGTGAATGAATCCGTGTTTCGGGACTTCGCAATCAACTCATTAGTTTCCTTCCGCTTTTTTTCATCCGCTACCTTAAGGTCTTGCGGAAATACGTTTCCTATCAAGCGAAGAAGCATATCAACCCTTCCGCCGCCGTTCCCGCGAAGGTCCAAAATTATAGCCGGAGATTTTTTCGCCCGGCCTATTATCTCATCCACCTTATCCGGCTGGAGACTGAACGAGGGCATTTTCCAAATAAAAACGCTTTTTGGTATTTCGTAAAAATACTGCTTCGATTGTTTGCGACCGGCGTCCTCAGATTCCCGGATGATCTGATTAATGTCATTGCCGGTTAGATCCAGAACCTTTTTTCCGGTGGTAATTTTTGCATCGATAGCATATTGAACCTGTCTACCGTCCGGCTTTACCGCCACCACATTTAGCCCGCCCTTAGGACGAAGCCGAAAGTAAAAATAACGCATTTTCCAAAGATTTTCGCGAGTCGGCTGATAACCCTCCAGAGCAAATAGTTCATCGCCTATCTGCAAACCCTTCTTCTGAGCGTCGCTGCCTTTATCGACATGATAAATAAAACACCGGTCGCCCGTCATTCGGAAGTCGAAACCGTAATCGGTCTTGTTGGCCTTGCCGGGCGGCAGAAAAAATAGGTGGGAATCGTCAAATTCTATTAAAAATTGGGCGATTACGACATTAAGCTGACCAATGGATTCCGACTTATCAAGGTGTTCGGCAGCCTTTTTATATTTGGCCTCGATATCGATTCCTTTAAACGCCGGATCGTAATAATTTTTCTTGACGTCGTTTTTTATTAAAGAAAGCATCGCCTTGTGACGATCACGTTCAAAACTCAGGTTTTGAGCGGAAATCATCGCGGCGAAGAGTAAAATCAAGCAAGTTAAGCGAAAAAGGGAGCCATTTATCATTAGATATCCTCGTTTGTTTTTTGAATTCGGACGGCCTATCTTAACCGGAACCGCTCATTTAGAAAATGTGCGGTTCTACGCGCCGGTTTTAATAAACTCGTTGTCCGACACTTCGATATTCATCCGAAGCAATGCCGTTGAAAAGGTTTTCCCCTGGGCGTCCGTCATCAAGCTCATAGTTCCACCGCCGCCGAGTGATTCATGCAGAAGAAAGTTAAGCGCCTTCAGATTCGGAAGCTCAAAGCGTTCGACGCTGCCTTTGACGATCTCACCGAAATGTTCCTTTACCTTCTCCGCCGTAACTTCACGGACGAGCAGCGGATAATATTCGTCTTTCAGAGCGATAATGCCGACATTCGCCGTATCGCCTTTATCGCCGGAGCGGGCGTGAGCAAGTTTTAGAAGTGATACTTTCATATAATTTACGTGAGTAATCTAATAGAGTGTCTTGAGGATTCCCGGCGTGACCTTAACTTAATCCTTTCGGTAACTATTAGAATTGTGTTTCAATAGTAAATCAAGTAACGAGGTTTAAATTATGCTGAAGTCCTTTAAATTCGTCTTTCTAACCTGCTTTGTCGCTGTGGTTGCGGTTTCAGCACAAGTAATTCCGGTAACCGCCGAGGAAATCGTTAAAAAGACTGAAATTCAACGATCGGCATACATAAGTGAGTTCCGTAATCTTTTGTCGGAGGAAACCAAGACATTCGAGACATTCGGCAGCAGCGGCGATGTCAAAAAAAAGCGGACGATTAAATCCGTGTTCGTTGTTTACCAGCTATCCAAGGACGAAAATCAGACCGCGGAATATCGCAATGTGGTTGCCGTGGACGGTAAACAACTCGACAAGGCAGAGCAGCGTGCTAAGGACTTTTTCGAAAAGATCGCCAATGTTGAATCAACGAAAAAAGAATTAGAAAGAATCGGTGATGAAAGTTCGCGCTTCGATATAGAGATTTCGCTGACAGGTCTGACGCTTTTTCAAGCAATTGTATTGGCGGAAAATATGAGGCCGTACTTCGAATTCAAATTGGACGGCACTGAAAAGATCGAAGGCAACGATGTTTATGTCGTAGATTATAGGCAGATAAAAGAAAGTCCGTATATTATCATTAATTCTAATAACAATAAGAATGACGGGAAGCTGACATTGAATCAGGACGCAAATCTCGACGGAAAACGAGAGCTGAGTATGCGCATCAACGGAAAATTTTACATAGACGCAAAAACTTTCCGCGTGCGGCGGGAGACTCAATCGTCGTGGGTGAAACCAAGGGACTTCGAAAAAGCGTTACTCCTTTCAGAAAAATTATTTGATTATCAAGATAGTAGTTTCGGAATTCTTACTCCGCGAAAAATTTCACATACCGAATATAAGCTAAGTAAAAAAGGATTCTCTACTAAACAGGTTCGGGTAACTTTCGACTATGAGCAATTCACAAAACCCGACGTCGACGTCAATTCGTCGGAAGTAAAATGATGTAGCGCCGCCATCAGTGGATCACCAAATTACTGAAACACCAGAAAATAATCCATTCCGTCACCTTTCACGAAATCGAATTCTTCCTTTAATTCGAATCCGGCGCGTTTCGCTTCGGCGATAACCGTGTCTTTATTCAGACCGTGGTCCGAGCCGCTTCCGTTGCGATCGATGATTCCCACCAAAGCATTTTTTCGCAGCCCGCTTTTTAGATTTTTCAGAAACTGCACCGGCTCCGCGATCTCGTGGTATGTTTTCAGGATCAAAACCGCATCAACTGATTGTTTAGGCAGCATGGGATCTTCGGGTTTGCCAAGGATCGTTTTGATATTATTCAGGTTTTCTTTCTTCGCCCGCGTAGTGATGTAGTCAATGTATTCCTGATTTATTTCGACGGCAAAAACCTTACCTTTTTCCCCGGCTCTCTTAGCGGCACGAACCGTAAACCAACCCGAACCGGCACCGATATCCGCGACCGACGAACCGCCGGAAATTTTCAGGATGTCCATCACGCGGTTTATCTGAAGATTGTTCTCGCGTTCCGGAGCTTCGAAGATCGAAAGTTCACCGGTATAAGGCTCGCTCGTTTCACGGTCTATGCTGGTATTTGCTTGTGGAGTCGGAGTGACAGTTGGTTGTGCGTCGAGCAGCGATAGTTCTGCGGACGGCGCAAAGAACATCAAAAACGCAGCCAGCAGCGTGACCTTCAAAATCACAACCGTGATGAGCAACTTTTTCATAATTTACTGAGTTCACGCTTTTACGTGCTTACTGACTATGCGATGGAGATTCCGAATTTGAGTCAGAGAGCATTATGATGAACAAGATGTCGGTAAATTTGCCAAAGATTCGACAATTAAATTGTCCGAAATGACATCGATCAATCCCATCCGCAACGCTTCGCCCGCAGTCACCGGCGTAGTCGTATAAAACATTTCCAACGCCCTGGCCTGACCGATCAGTCTGGGGAGGCGCTGAGTTCCGCCCCAGCCTGTTATGATTCCCAAACCGGCCCCGGGATGGGAAAAAGTGGCGCTAGGCGAAGCGATCCGCGTGTCGCACGCCAATGCCAGATCGAGAGCGCCGCCGAAACAGTATCCGTTGATCGCGGCGATTGTTGTTTGCCGCAACTCGGAGATCTTTAACATCAGACTCTGTCCATAAACAGCAAAGTCCTTCGCATTTTCCGCCGTTATCCCGGCAATTTCCCGCAAATTCGCACCTGAAGCGAAGACGTTTCCCTGGCCGGTAAATACCACAGCTCTGCCTTCCAACGATTCGACGATCCCATAAAGCTCCTCCAAAACCGCAACGGAAAGCGGATTCCGTATCTCCGGCCGGACAAATCTAACGATCAACGCGTTACCACGCTCTTCGACGACTATCGAATTAGACATTTACCGGTTCCCTATCAATAATAGACATATGTTCAGAACCAACAAAGCTCACCCGTGGCACGGTGTTCCGATCGGCGAGAATGTGCCGGAAGAAGTTACGGTTTTCATCGAGATCGTGCCGCGTGACACCGTAAAATATGAGGTCGATAAAGAAACCGGCTACTTAAAGATAGACCGCCCGCAACAGTATTCGAACGTCGTTCCTGCCAACTACGGGTTCATCCCGCAAACCTTTTGCGACGAAGGCATCGCCAAACTCGCCCGCGACAAAGCACCGCACATCGCTATCAGCGGCGGCGATACCGATCCGCTCGACATCCTCGTACTGAGCGAGCATCATATCCCGCGCGGCGATATACTGTTGAAGGCCCGTCCTATCGGCGGTTTCTGCCTTATCGACGGCGGCGAAGCAGATGACAAGATCATCGCGGTTCTCAAAGGCGACAAGGTCTTCGAGCAGTATCAGGAAATCTCACAGCTTCCCAAGGGCATTCTCGAACGCTTCGAGCATTATTTTTTAACCTATAAAAGCCTGCCCGACGATCCGAATATCTGCGAGATCGCTTTCTCGTACGGCCGCGACGATTCGTATGATGTAATAAAAACGGCAATGCGTGACTATGCAGAATTAAAACGAAAATCAATGTAAGGCAGTAGTTGATTTCTCGAATGTGCCTTTCTTCCTTAGTTTTGCTTAGCGTCCTTTGCGTCTTCGCGTGAAACCTCTTTTTATTCACGCAAAGCCGCAAATCAAAGCCGCAAAGAACGCAAATTAGGAAACGCCATAATCGCTATTTTCGTTTAACCTTCAATTCCGGCCGTGTTTCATTCGGCACCGGAGCAAATACGCCGAGCACTATCAGCCATTTCTTACCCCGCAGCTTCCAAACTTGCAAACAGCTTCCCTTTTCGGTGCCTTCGTTGCTGTCGGCGAACTCACAGGGATTCCAAACGTACGCTAAGTCCGCCGATTGAAGCGACGCCATCTTCCCCGGAAAACTGCTCGACACATAATTGTCAGTTTCGTTCACGACATTTTTCTTGCCCGTGATCGGCGGCGAGCCTTCCCTCAATAGCCGCACGTCGTTGGCGGCAAATTTCTTATAAGCTCCCTTCACGCCTTCGTTCATCATGCTCAGCCTTAGGAAATCCATCGAGGCATCCGCTACCGACCACCCGCGTTCATTCATTTCCTTGCTTATTCCCGTCGGGAAAAAGCCTTTCGGCTCGGTAAATTCGATCTTATCGTGCTTCACGTTGATGTCCACTGTCGCGCGGAACGTTCCGTCCTGCTTCTTTTCCCAAATGGTCACATACTGGCCAAACTCCGTCGTAGAGTCCACCTTGCCTTTCGGCCGCAATTCCCAGTACCCGGTGGTGTAGCCCAGCATTCCGCTCGAAGAAATATCCGCATAAGCGGGCTTGCGAATAAGCCGGGCGGCCGCAGCTTCTTCGCGTGCATTCCAAAACACACGCCCGTTCACCGGATCCGGACGGAAGATAACCGAATCTTCCGCCAGAAATTCCAGATAACCCGGCTTCACACCCTTCTCCGCAGCGGCCCGTGCAAACGCCCGTTCGGTATCGAACATCCTCTGCAAATCAGATTGCCCGAACCCGACCGAGCACAGTATCATCACAAGGAATGTCAAACAAATCGCTTTC
>JANMSP010000031.1:0-8913 GCA_031389475.1 Pyrinomonadaceae bacterium | reverse complement strand
GTAACACTCAAAGTTGACCATACCGCCCTTGCTAACGCGCGGGCTTCCGCATTCAATACAAGCAAAAGATTAGATGTTTACGGCACCACGCAATTCTCCACGAGTACAAATACTTTGGCACCGTCATAACCGCCTTCCCATCCGCGGACGGTTCCTTCGACGGTGGCTTCCTGATTAGTACTTAACGTACCGACACGCGACGACTGCGATTGGTTAAAATAGCAACGGACATTGCCGTAGGCGGCTAACGACGATTTGAAGGTCAGGGAAATCCGGCCGTCTTTCTGAACCTCGATCGTATTGATCGTCCCGTAAATGCGCACCCGCTTTCCGGACCATGTCTGGCCGGCCCGGATCTCATTGCTCTCAAAATCTTTAACTAATGTGACTACGTGCATCGCATCGCCACCGGCGGGAACGGTCGATGCCGGTTCTTCACGCATCGGCTGAGGCGTAACGGCGACGGTTGTTTGTCGGATATCCATGCTCGTGCTAAAAGCCACCAGATTCGGCAGATACGATTCTTCGTTAAAGATGCCGAGAACGCTGACCGTTGTTCCCGCTTTGCTCATAACACTAAGGAACGCGACCGCTTTGTTGCCCTGGAAATCCACGGCTGACCCGCCTGCGATCGCCGTCCAACCATCAACCACCTCAGCTTCAGTTTTCGGGCTGGCTTCCGCTCCCCAGGGCTTGACTACCAGTTTGTTCCACTCGCGCGTAAAGTCGGATTGCGCATTTCCGGTGCCGGGCGTCGCGCCGTAGAGGGTAATAATTCCGAATTTGCCGGCGGCTTCATCGATCTGACTGTAGGTGACGATGTTTTCCTTCGCCGATTTCTTCCAGCCTTTTGGCGGCGTGTAGGTAATCGAGCCCAGCTTTTCCGTCTGGCTGAAAGCCGTCTGCGGAATCGAGAAACAGAAAACCGCCGCGGCGAACAAACCTAAAATAAGTTTGTGATTGATTTTGGACGGTTTCATAATATTTCTCCTTGTTTTCCAGACAAATTGTTTAATACTTTCCTCTATCGAAGCTTTGAGAAAACTCCGGCCCGGCGTATGCCGCTGATTGCCGCCACGTTCACTGCATATAGACGCAGCGCAGCGCTCCCGCATTTGTTAGCTTGGACGTTTGAAGATCGAGCTTTTTGCCTTGAACCCAACCGACGCCTCCGCCGTCGCGCTTCCATTTCGCGGCCTGTTTACAGGATTTGGCAGGGCCTTTCCTGTCGGTAGGTGAATCGAACAGCACAAATCTTCCGCCGGTGAGCGACGGATCGCCGGTGTATGACTCATTGAAGACAGACTTGCGCGAGTTTAAGTTGTAGATCTCCAAACCGCGTGATTCGACCGACGTGCCGCTATCGATAAACAGCAGCGAACCGGAAAGCCCGTAAAAGAAATAATTTTCGGAATCGTCAACATTTAAATGAGCCTCGTCGGCGGTTTGACAGGCGCTTTCAGCATCAGCCGAGGCTTCGCGTTTATAGACCGCGATCTTTTCGCCGACGTCTTCACCTTGAATTGTTTTTACAACATATTTGCTGAAAACGAGACACTTTCCCGCATCCGTCGATTCCTGAAACTCAGGTGTATCGGTGCCTTTCATCCCGGCATATTCTTCATCCTGCGCGAAAACCGTGTACGTCCCGGTCAATACAAATGCCAACAGCAGCAAAGAACAATTGATATATAAAGCTTTCCTTTTCATTTTAACCACCTCGTTTGTTTATGATCTTCACTGACCTTTAACCCGGTCGATCTTCCAGGTCGTGCCTTCCTTGACCAAGCCTATCCGCAAACGCATGACCCAATCGTCGGACGCCGCTCCAAGCGATATATTCACGGTCGCCGTCGTGCGGTTGATTGTCAGCTCGCCGATGTTGACGTTGTCCGCCCATTTTTCATTCCATTCCTGACTGCCGACAAAATAATCGGCGTCCAGATCCTGACCCGCTTTCGAATAGAACCACTTTCCCAATTTAGCCGATAAATGCGATCTCATAACAGTTCGGTCTTTCGCCGGGTCTCGTTCCTCATTGATCGCTTTCAGATACCAGCTATAAAAATTTTGCACACGGCCCTCCGGTGTTTTGTTCGACTGGCCGTTAACGCCGCCGAAACTTACCACGATAAGCATCAGACAAATTGCGATACGGCAAGATATTCTATTTGTATTACGCAACATATTTTCGATCTCCTAACTACATTCCCCTGTTTCGAGCGGAACGAGGTTAATGGTGGCGGTTCCGCCGCCGGAAGTCGTAGTGGACAAACTTGCAGTGCTTTTTGACCGGATCACGATGCGCGGGGCGTCAGTATCGGCTCCCTCAATCGTATAAGGCCCCCCACCTGAAGCAGATATGCCGGATGCTCCCGTAACGTAACTCATCGTTCCCGTTGTTGCCGACGAGGGAATAAACTTAAATGGAAACGGAAATATCGGGTGTATCCCATCAACTGTGAACGGCTCTTCAAGATTACATATCAATCCTGAGTAAACAACCGGGCCATCCTGACCTGACGCGCGATATCCACGAGCGAGAATTACAACTAACGCCCTAAAAGTTTTTTTAACCCCGGATAATTCACCGGTTTCAGCGTTCCGCACTTCAAACTCGATCGTGTGATCGACATAAGCAGTATTCGGAGACGGTTTTCTGTCCGGCGCCGTGTATATCACTCCTTCATTATAATCTGCTAAAGTGCCTTCGCCTGACAGCCGCCACCCCGCAGTTCCTGGTGGTGCCGATGTACAGGTGTCGCGGGGATCGACGCCCCGGAGTCGATCGATAAAACTAAGTTCCCTGCAAATAACGAGACGAAAGCTTTGGCTCTCACCCACATAAAGCGTCGCCTTAAGAGGCGACATCCGAAGCCGGCTCAAAAATGCAAAATCAGTAAAATGCGTTGTCGAGATCGTAAGGGTCTTGGCACCTTGATCCAGCTTAGCGGAATTCTGCGCATGCCAGGCGCCTTTTGTATCCTGATAGGCAAGTGAGAACGCTTCTGGAACAGTGCCTTCAAGATCTTTCTCGTCGTAGCGCACGGATATTTCGAGCGGCGTCGTAAAAGTCTTTCCGTCCGGCTCCAATCTATATGCGAGGCCGATGCCGTTGCCCGCTTTATTGGTTATCGGCTGTATTGAGAAAGCGACTGTTTCAGTTAATGCGTTCGGCGGAACCCTTAGAGTCATTCGCCCGTCCGGGCTGGAAAGAGTACCGCCATCCGGCCCGATGTCCTTGGTTATCTTGTCACCTTCCGGCGTGCCGACTTCCGTAGCGGCAAATACAACCTCGCTGTCGCCGCTGCTCGAAAACAGGCTGCAGCCGAGCGTCACGATGGCCAGGATAGCGATTGGGATAAAAACTTGACGGTTTCTCATCTTTTATTCTTCCTTCGATCCCGCGGATTTCGGTATGAAACGATCTGCCGATGATTGATTGTCCCTGGATTTACCTTCGGATGACGAAGTGGGGACACGTATGTCCGCACTTCCATTCCTTATAAAACACGTTTCTTGTTTATCTCAGCTAAAACGGTTGTCGAGGCCTGTTTAAGCTGAGGGTTTAGAACATCTTCACCGTCCTTTTTGGTTTTGGCTTTAGTGACGGCCTGTGAGAGCATGGCACCCGCCGTGTCCGTCACTTTATAATCGAACGTGAATTCGTCCTTCGCTTTGGCCGATTTACCCATTGTTTGCTGGATTATCACACTTCCAACGGTTCCTGCAATAAACCCGACACCGGGAATCATACTGAGCCCGATGTTCAATGCTTCCATGGCGAACATCTTTCCAAAACTGCTGCCGCCTCGTTTTTGTGTGACATTGGCGTAAAAAATGTAATCGCAGTCCATTTGTTTCGCTTCCGATTCCGGGGTTTCGGTCGATAACCTTACAGCTTCGACCGTTTCACCTTTAAAGGATTCGACCAGCGCATCACGGACGGCGGCCGAAAGCTGCAGCGGGGCGGTTTTATCGTCCTTGCTGTCGGGCATTTTGATAAACGGTTTGGCGATACCGATGCGAATTACACCTTTCCTTTTGGCTCCGAGCGGGGCGGTGTTTGAGGCGGTAAGTTCAGCGGGGAACTGAGCCATCGGAACACTTTCGGTTTTGACTGCGTTATCGGCTTTGGAATCCTTTTTTTCTTTGGACGTTTTGGCAATTTTGACGGGAGCGGGAGGTGCCGCGTACATATCGTTGCCGGCATTTTTACCCTGCCCGTTTTTGCCGGCCGATTCAGTATCTTCCGTATAACCCGGCGGTACTTCGAATAGCTGTGCGTCGAGTTCGGTCTTAGTAATTTCCGTCGCTTCACTGCTCAGTTTTATCGGCTGGCCGCCGTCCGTCGAAATAGTCATCGTTTCCTTGATCGCGAACCCGTTGTCCGGTTTTCCGGCGACTTTGAAAACCATTTTATCGCTGCAGCTTCGCCCGCCTTCCGCGGACGGCATCTCGGGCATCGAAAATGTCGGGCAGCTGTAAGTCGGCAGATCGATATACCAGCCGTCCGTCTCGAGCTTCATCGATCTCTTGTCACAGGCATCGGCGGACGGAGCTGTCGTCATCACGCTTTTGACGCGCCGCGCCGTATAACCGAGCATCTGCTGGCGCTCGCCCGTGTCGGTATAGGCCATCGTGAAAGTGACGGTTCCGCCTCCGCCGCCGGACATATCGATGGGTCTCCCTTTGCCGAATTGTTTCTGACCGGTACTAAAGTAGCTTGCGGTGTATTTCTTCGATTTGTTGGTGTAAGACAGTTCGCGTCCCAAGTCGCATTGGCGGAGTGTGGACATTATTATCTTCGTGCCTTGATTTTCAGGGCGTGTTTCCGTCAACATCCTGGAGCCTCTTACCAAAACCGTAGTCGGCGGCATTTTTCCGAAGTCCATCATCTCGCCGGTTTGCGGATTTTTCATTCCGCCGGGCATATTCGGGATGTCCATTCTGGATGTCTTTTTGATCCTGATATCGGTTTGTGCCGATGCGGTGAAGTTCAATGCCAACAAAATCGTTAATATACTGAGTAGTGCTTTCATCATTTTAATTTCTCCTCGGTCTTTGGAGTTCCTGCTTCGGTGAGCGACTCCACTGTTTAACCGCCCAAAAGCGGAACTCCATACTTCACCGACTAGGGCAAAGCGTTAAAATTAAGGCCGGTGATCTCGTCGCTGACGACGACTACCTGGGTCGGGTTGGCGAATTGATAGCGTTTGCTTTGGACGCTGATGATGTAGGTCTGCCCGACTTCGATGTCGTCCAACCGGAAATAGCCGAAGTCGCTCGACATTGTCGGCCGTGTGACGCCAGCGGCATCGGTGAGCCGGACACGAACTTTCGAGATGCCCCGGCCCGATGCCGTCATCACTCTCCCGCTGACAGCAACCATCGCGGCGGTCGGAGTAAAGAACGACTGCCAAAAGCCGCCGCGCACACTGATTTGCCCACCGCTCGAAATCGTTCCGGCCAACGATTGGCCGACGGTCCCGGTGACCGAGTAAGTTCCGCCGCCGGATGTTCCGCCGCCATTTGAAATTACCGATTGCGTGATCTCATACGGCGCCCCCGACTGCGCCTGAACGGTTGCCGCAGGAAACATGCAGAGAGCCAATGCAATGAAGATTTTGTTGTAGTTTTTCATATTATTTCTCTGAAACTGTTACTTTTTTGACTGACAAAATTCAGCGGTAGGATTTTGTGTGCAGATAATTTTTTTCAACCCGGAGATTTCATTCTGCAGCCGCTCGATTTGAGCTTGCTGTTCGTTGACGGCGTTGACGAGGACGACGCCGACGCGGTCGTATTTCACGCCTTCCACTTCGCCTTCGCCGTTGTAGGCCGCCAGCAGCGGCTCGGCTTTGGCGACTTCTTCCGCCACCAACCCCATGTCCGCCTGATTGTCCGCCCGCCAGTTGAATGTGACCGGACGCAACTGCCGGATCAATGAAAGGCCGGGATTGAATGACTCGATGTTTTGTTTGTAGCGAATGCTCGATGAGCACGTGGAGATTTGAAGCGATGCATTTCGGCACAGTGTCGTCGAACCCGCCGCTCCGAGCGTGCCGACCGCAATCGTTCCGGCGACGGACAGCTTGTTGGCCGGATTATTATCGTTGATGCCGACATTTCCGTTTTCCAGTATCGTCAATCTGCCGCCGACGACACCGGCCGCGTCGATATAGAAAGCTCCCTTTCCTCCGAACGAGGCGACTGTTCCGCCGGGAAACAAGCCCTGCGTCTCCACCCGCAGGCCGGTATTGTACGGATCGACAATGTGGACTTTAAAGGCCGGTGCCGATATTCCGATCCCGATCCTCGTGAACAGGGAGCCAAAGGGGCTGTCGTTGCCTAAAATCAAAGAGCCGCTTTGCGACACCGTGGCGCCTGCTCCGATAGCGGTGGCATTTGTCAGATCGCCGAGTGCAACATTTGCTCCATAACCGATGATCGTGTTTTCGCTGCCGACCGCGTTTGTAAAGCCGGCCGAACCTCCGATAAATACATTGCCTTCACCAGTAAGGTTATTAACACCCGATCCGACACCGAAAAAAGCGTTGTTCGATCCCGTCGTGTTTGAGCTGCCGCTAAACTTTCCGAAAAAGTCGTTGGCTGATCCCGTCGTGTTCGCGGACCCTGAATTAGTGCCGAAAAACGAATTGCTCGAACCTTCGGTGGTACCCGCGCCGGTGCTCGCGCCAAAAAAAGCGTTGTCCGAACCCGTCGTGTTTGCCGTGCCGGATGACGTGCCGAAGAAAGAGTTAAAATTACCCACATCATTGGCGGAACCGGAGCCTTTGCCAAAAAATGAGTTGCCGCTGCCGGCGTTTCTAAAACCGGATGCCTGCCCGAAGAAAGCATTGTCGCTGCCATCGATATTGCCGAACCCGGTCAGTTCGCCAAAATAGGAATTGTTGCTGCCCGAAGTGTTCAACTGCCCGGAGTTAGTGCCGAAAAATGAGTTACCGCTTCCCGCCGTGTTGGCAAATCCGGCGCTGTATCCGACGAACACATTGTTGCCGCCGGTATTGCTCATTCCGGTGTTTCCGCCGACGAATGTGTTGAATGCACCTGGAGCGCTCAGCATTCGCTGTGTCCCGATGTTAAATTGCGCCGCTGAAAGCGTTCCGCCGACCGTCCCGCTGCCGCTTAGACTGAAGTTTGAAAGCGTCTGCGTCGTAGTCGTGTTTTGAATATAATTCGGGCTGCCGCCGATAATGTCCGCGGCCTGCAGAGCGGCACCGGTCCAGTTGGTTCCATTGCTGCGGAGAAAACTTCCTGATGTTCCGGCCGGTCCCGTGCCACCATTGACGGCGGCCAGGACACCCGTGATATTGCCCGCCGGGACGGTGAAGCTACCGGTGAAAGTTCCGGTTACATTTAAATTGCCGGGAACTCGGACCGTATCCGCGGCCCGGCCCAAAACCACACTGTTGCTGGACGAAACGATGGCCTCCGCGCCGATGGCCGTCGCGTGACTAAGATTGTTCGTTGCAACGTCGGCCTGGGCTCCGATAACCGTATTAAAAACTCCGATTGTATTCGCGTCGCCCGCAATTACGCCAACGAAAGTGTTGTTTGTGCCGATCGTATTTAGACGGCCCGCATCATATCCAAAGAATGAATTTGCGTTGCCGGTAGTATTGGAAAAACCGGCCGTCTTCCCAAAAAAAGCGTTGATCGCACCCGATGTGTTCGACCGTCCGGCGGTGTAGCCGAAGAATGCATTCTCGCCGCCGTTCAAATTAGCCAGTCCCGCACCGCTGCCGACAAATGCATTAAAGCTTCCTGTCGTGTTCGCCTGGCCCGATGACGCGCCAAAGAAGGAATTTGCCAGTCCTCCGATATTAGTCTGGCCCGCATTACGGCCGACGAACGAGTTCTCCGATCCGGTATTGACCTGTCCAGCTCCGATACCGGCAAAGAAGTTATTCGCACCGGCTATACTGATCACGCGGCTGCCTGCAATGTTGAATTGAGCTGCCGCGTTGACGACATTCCCATTCAGCGTACCGCCGACCGTTGCGCTCCCGCCGATATTGATATTTACCGCCGTCTGCTGCGTCGTCGTGTTTTGAACATAGTCGGAGCTTCCCGCGAGGGGAACGCGGGCATCGGCCATTCTCGGATCGGCAGTCTGGACGAACTGATTTGCGGCGACACCGCCGAGCTGTGAAGCGTTGTCGGCCGTTTCCGCGCTGGCGGCACGAATTGTCTGCACGGCGTAGGGCGAACTCGTTAGCGGCTGACGCGGCGAGAGCGTGGTAAAGGCTCCGCCACCCGCGCCCGGACGAACGGAAATTTCAAGAAAATTCCCGGTCGCGGATGTGAACGGCGATAATCCGAAGTTGAGATTTACAGTGAATATGCCCGCCGATACCGGAACGCCGTCGCTCGACACACCGCCGCCGATCTGTGTTCCTCCCGCAGCTGAATCGAAGAGCCTGAACGTCAGATCGTACGAACCGTTCGCCGCCGCTCCACCGTCGGTAAGTTTGCCCTGGTAGGTAAAAGCCGTAGTTTGAGCCTGAATAGGCTGGCTTAAACAACAGAAAAATAAAGCAAAAAACGCGGTGGTCAGCGTCAAAAATTTGATCGCGTTGCCGCGAATAACGATTGGTTGGTTGGACATAATTTTTTTCCTCTGTCCAATACGCGGTAAGTGGAGTAGAATTGGCTCAACGATTTTTGCGGAGATTTTCCAATGCGGAAGCCTGCGCGTTAGCAAGGGCGAAATAAATACGTGAAGACTAGGTTCTGATGACACAGCGTGATTCGGAATAAGAACTTTCTTATTAAATTCATGAGTGAAATCACACGACTGCTGGAGGACTACACTAACGGCAACCGGGAAGTTTTGGACAAACTTCTGCCGCTGGTCTATAACGAGCTGCGCCGGCTCGCGCACAGTTA
>JANMSP010000026.1:0-12474 GCA_031389475.1 Pyrinomonadaceae bacterium | reverse complement strand
TTAGAACCAAAAACAGAGCATTTGCGTCCGAGGATTGTTCTAATCTAAAAGTTAAGGTTCCGGTTTATGCACCGTATCGTTATCCGGATTTATCCGTGTATTGCGGGCAAGGCGTTTACGAAAAGATGGGCGGGCTGGAGGTTTTGACGAATCCCCAAGTAATTATCGAAGTGCTTTCGCCATCAACCGAAGCCTTCGATCGCGGCGAGAAATTTTCTTATTACAAATCGATCCCGAGTTTTACCGAATATATTCTGATCGCGACTAACCGCCCGAATATTACGCAGTTTATAAAGCAGAGCGAAAGTGAATGGATAAATAGAGAAGCGACGGGAATGGACTCGAATCTTTCGCTGGCGGCTTTTGATGTCGAGCTCTTGCTTTCGGAAATTTATCTCGATGTCGAATATCCGGAGCCGCCGAAGAATCTTTTTCTTGTAGATAGGTAGAAAAAGCCCGGTGCGCTCTCCCCTTCGCACCGGGCTTTTTCAAATTGGCCGCCGATTTTGACGTCTGCGACCAAACTTATAAAACTTTTTTCAATAATCCAGAACCGGAAGAATCACATCTTTCTTCAGTTCGATCTCAAATTCCTCGCCGCTTTTTATTCGCACGTTTTTGCCTTTTCGCAAAAGTGCAATGCCCGTTCCTGCTCCCGCACCTGCTGCCGCTCCGATCAGCGGGCCGTTGTCCGCTTTTGAAAGCGTTCCAAAAACAGTTCCGATAATTGTTCCGCCCAGAATCGAGATCGTGCTGAATGTTCTCGCTGAACCGGTCTTTAGACTATTCACCAGAACACCGTCGATCTGCCGTTCCTGACCTCGATCCAATCGCAGCATCGTAAACGCGAGTTCCAATTGACCATTTTCACCTCCGCTCGAAGCTGTAGCGACCTCAACCACTCGCCCTTCGAAAACGGTACCGACCTGAAGCATTATTGAGCCTCGAACCGAAACCGGCTCTACAGTCGTAGCTGTAAAGGTGTCATCAACCGATGCCACTTTCGAATTAATCTCCGAATCCATACGCAGACGTATTTTCGTTCCGGCTTTTATCCGGTAGATCGAATCGTCCTGCGAATGGACAAAAATAAGATTTGCAAAGATCAAAAGTAAAACTGCGAAGACTTTGGTACCAACGGAGAACAAGTTCATGTCTGACCTCCATCTTCGCGGATTCTCAAACAACATCCGCGAAGGGTAATTGCAACGGCTGTGCCATTGTATGAAAAGTAACGGTAGAATACGAAAAGTCCTTATTTTGTCGGATTTTACCGTTAGAGGCCATCGTTTGTCTACTTTGCCCTTTCACAATATCGTCTGCGGATTGCACCAAATAAGGCATAAACTCGGTCAGGCAGACTTAAGATGAAAAATTTCCCGTCTTATTGCAGGATCGGATGCGAGCCGCCTTCGCTGTGATCGGCGGTCTGGCTGTAGCGCCGACGGTCGTTATGGTAAAGAACCAAATGCTCACCTTCATAGCGAACCGTTTCCGAAACTCGTTGAAAATTCTTAGTGTGCTCGGCGATGACAAAGGCAAGCGGGCTATATGCGACGACCATGCCGGCAGCATATATGTATCCGCCCTGGTCATAATCCGTCCCGGAATATTGCCCGGCGTCAACAGAGATGTCCGGAGAATAAGCTCCGCGGCTGTCTTTTTGGCGGTCGGCTTTGGCGATAAAAATTGAGTAATCGGCAAAACTTACCCGTTTGTTATAGCGGTTGTTTCTCGCCACCGCGAAAAGATCGCTCAAACCCTGATCGATTGCCGCAAGCATGGCAGCCGACGGACGCGTTACCGCATAAACATTTGCACCTTTCGGCGTTCTCACCGAAATCGTAAAGCGGTCGCCCGTAATCGACTGCGCCCGGGCTAAAAGCTGCCGATTTTGAGCCTCAACCAGTCCGGCAGAGCCGAAGCATAGAGCAAACAATATCGCCGCATTTAATAAGACTATTCCGTTTTTCATAAATTTTCTCCCATAACCGTCAGGGAAATTATGGCAAGCATTGTGCCAATAAGAAAAAGCCTCATCAGGAAGAGGCTTTTTCGTATTTAATGTTTTTATGAGAGATTCCTCCTGATAGATTTCTTTGTAAATTATTCCGTAGGCATTTGATAAAACATTTCCGCTCCCGGCCCGAGAGGCAGACCGAAATAAAACCAGACGATAAGAAACAGCGTCCACCCGACGAAAAATCGCCGGGTTGGGCACGGTGTTGCCGACCCGCTCGATTACGTTCAAGATCCGGTAGAGCGCCGATTCCGGTTTTAGCTCGTTCGGGGCGATTGTCCCGTCGACCATCCGTTTTCTCCTGATGAATATCAACAAAGCAGTTGATGACAACGAACTTCTGCTCCTAAACACGCCGAAGCAAAGTTAAAATTCCAGCGTTTCGGAGGCTGGATGCTCGTTTTCTTTATGCCGAACCGCATTAAATGCGGATCTGTGCCAAGCCCAGACGTTCGCCCAGGTGTTGCAGTTGTTCGCGCTCCTCGCGCCTGATGTTCGACCTTCCGCGCAGCAAGCCTATATCACCTGCCGCTTGTGCTACCTCGATACAGCCAAATTGCAGCATCGTCCGTAAACGGGCTGCCTGATTGACTGGAATATCTTCCAGCAGCTCACTCAAATCCTTGATTGAGCGTTCGAAAAATTGATCCGTCGGTCTCTCGTCGAACCAGCTTAAAAGTTGGTCGTAATCCGAATGGCCAGCGTCGACACGGAGATTTCCGGCAAAACTTAAAATTGCTTTTTGTTCGCTCGCCTGCACATGTCCTTCCGCCCAGGCCACCTGTACGAACGGGACAAGCAGAAGAAGTGAAATTTTGTCGGGTGCATAGCCCAGTTCGGCCCCTTTTTCTATTACCTGAAGTGGAAATTGATAGTCGGTTTTCATTATTCGGTTCTCCTTTGGGTTGGTTTATTTAATTTAGACTGTCCCCGCGATCTTCAGCTTTCGAGCGATCCGTTTGACGGTGTGAATTTCTTCATCGCAAATTTTCACGCCACCCGCCGGAAATTCTTTCGAACCACCGGAGGCCTCGGCAACTTTGGTACAATCCGACAGTAGATCAAATTTAAGCTGGTTCTTTTCGTTATTGTCTAGACGTTGCCAACGCTGCCGCAGAATTTCGAGCGAGAGGTCGTAAAACTCCT
This sequence comes from Pyrinomonadaceae bacterium, assembly GCA_031389475.1. Classification (GTDB taxonomy): domain Bacteria; phylum Acidobacteriota; class Blastocatellia; order Pyrinomonadales; family Pyrinomonadaceae; genus OLB17. The sequence goes on along the minus strand of JANMSP010000026.1, from coordinate 9,308 downwards.
CCGTTGGATGCAATTCCAGCCATTCCGCCAGTCGTTGATGTGCTGTCGAACCGCTCTTTATTCCCATTCGTTCGGCCGCTTCAAAAACAAGACGGCGTTCCCGTTTGGTCACTCTGCCCTCAGCCCAGGCGGTTTTAACGAGAGGCACGAGTGGAATCAGTTGGGCATAGTCGTCGAGAGTTGCCATACTATCGGCTTCCCGGAAATAATCACCGTCAACAGCGGGTTCCTCAAACCCCCTTTGAATGTTTTCTATCTCCAGCTTGGCAGCGACAATTTTCTTGATATCAGCCTCCACAGCGACCTCCTTTGCTTTTTCTAGTTGATTAGCGAGAAATAGCAGAGCTTCCTCCTGGTTTATAGATATTCTTTCGCCTCGGAGAAACTCGATTACGCTGTCAGAGCCTTGCTCGGCGACGAATTGGGCCTGGCTTAGCAGGCCAAATGTTAGAAGTTTTCGACTATCATCAGGCAGAACTTTCAACAATTCTCCAAATGCATCCCACATTGCGTCGACCTTTAGCGGAGCCGGCCGCGAAAGCAAATCCTCCATCAATTCACGATAGCCGTCGGAAGTTTCGACCAACCCATAAACCCCAGCCGCTTGGACAATCGGATCCAATTCGCCGCGCGTTACGCGTCCGTCCGACCAGGCGATTTCGACAAGCGGCATGAGCAGGAGCGATGAATGATTGCAAATTCGTGTCCGTTCAGCAGGCTCGTTGCCCGACACCCGTTTATCAACCGACATCAAAATCGTTTTCAATCGCTCGGACCACTCAGCAAAGGCTTTTTTCATGCTAATGTGCCGTTTATACTCTCTAAACCCTCGTACAAAAAATGAGCTCATTTTAGTTTCTCCTTTAGCTCGTGCCGACGGGCGTTAGTGCCTGTCGGCAGAAAGAACTATTGCTGAACGGCTCCGTGCCTTGATATGCATTTGTTCAGGCTGAACAAAACGCAAAATCTTGACTGCCCGACCTGGAGGTGGACCAGCCCGGTCTAATGCCTCTTCGAAGCTGTCTGTCCGAAACGGTTTTTTAAGAACTGTAGAACCTTTGGCAAATGTTCGTGCGCAGGCGATAACTTTTTGTGCCGTTTAGTTCCCGCAAAGCTTGGCCTGCTCCTAAACCGCTGTACTAATAGCGGGAGAAGACGTTCTCCTAATAACCGAAACAATTTATTCATGAGTTTGTTTTTCATTACATCACCTTCTATCACTATTAAAGCTCCCCGCTCAGTTGCTTGGCGCGGTTTGTGTAGAGGTGAATTGCAAGACGGATGCCACTAACGCCGGTGAATCTAAAGTAGCGAGGAATTCTTTGCCGAATATCGATGAAACCATTGCAAGTCGAGGAGAATAGCAGCCGTGGTACTTTATTAACACAAAGCGTAAAGGTTTCAGGAGGCCGATCGACCGTGGCGAATTTCCACAACCTTGAGTTGTCATGCCACAATCAAAATTAGATTAAGCGATGAGCATAAATACGAAGTTAGTTGTGCTGCTAACCCTGGCGGTTGGTGCGGTGATGTTAGTAGCAAGTTTCTTAAGCTTGCGGCAGCGCGAGGCAGCGCTCGAATCAGCGCTGAGTGATGAACTGCGGGCGCACGCTGTTACCCTGCAGATCACGCTTGAAGAAAACTATGAGAACGGTAGGATCGCAGACGCTCAGCGATTAATTGACCGGTTGCGCGAAAACACACGTGTCTATGGCGTATTCCTATTTGACGAAAATGCTAATCTTGTTTCCCATTCGCAGATAGAGACCGTGGACGTCTTTCGACAGCCGTCGGAATTGATGTCTGTTTTGCGAACTGGTGAGCAGGTTGATTTCATTCGGTTTATCGACAATCAGAAGTTTTTGTCAATTATTTTGCCTCTTCGTCTCTCGCCGGAAAAACGGGGTGCGGTGGAGATAGTCAAACCACTTGCACTAATCGAAAACGACATTGCACGGGCGCGAGTCAACTGGCTTTCAACCACGCTTCTACTGTTGGCAACGATCTCTCTCGTAGTTTTTATGGTGTTGCAGCGAAACCTGTCGCGCCCAATTCTGGCTTTGCTGGCCGGTGCGAAGGCTGTCGGACAAGGTGATTTATCGCATCGCGTCGCCGTCCGGAATTCCAGTGACGAAATCGGGCAGCTTGCCGCGGAGTTTAACCGAATGGCGGACAACCTGGTGGAGCAGCGACGTGCGGTTGACGCTGAAGCCGAAAGACGGTTGAACCTCGAAAAGGAGCTGCGTCACAGCGAAAGTCTAGCGTCGGTCGGCAGACTCGCCTCCGGAATAGCACACGAACTCGGTGCACCGCTCAACGTAATTGACGGACGGGCCGAACAATTGCTCGACAGGCCGGATACGAAAAGGGAAAAACTAGTCAAAAACCTGACGATCATTAGAACTCAAACCGCCCGAATTGCTCATATTGTCCGGCAGCTTTTGAACCTCGCCCGTCCATACGATTTTCAGTTTGAAGAAATTGAAATTAACGATTTGATAGAATCCTCACTTGAGGGTTTCGAAGCGGATGACCCCATGAAAATCGAAGTTCTCTCACGCGGCAGCTTTTACATTTGGGGGGATGCGGACTTCCTGAGACAAGTTTTTGTCAATATTTTCCGTAACGCCGTGCAAGCAATGAACGCAGTGGGGACCCTGAAAATCAAGATTGAAAAAGCGTCGCGGGACGGCAAAAACTTTGCCGCCGTTAAAATCTCGGACACCGGAAAAGGCGTCGCTCCTGATCATCTGGAAAAAATCTTTGACCCGTTTTTTACGACTAAAGATATTGGTGAAGGTACAGGGTTGGGCCTGGCGGTTTCGCGTCGGATCGTCGAAGATCACGGCGGCACGATCGAAGCGGTAAACAACTCTGTCGGAGGCGCGATTTTTACCGTTTATCTGCCGATGAGAACAACATGATGAAAGAAAGAATTCTAATTGTCGAAGACGACGCCGATATGCGTGAACTTCTGGAAGAAATTTTGGCTGATGATAATTATGAAACGCTCAAGGCAGCCAACGGACGTTTCGCTCTTTCCCACGTCGAAAACGAGCAGGAACTAATTGATCTGGTTCTCACCGACGTGCAGATGCCGGAGCTTAAAGGGGACGAATTGCTCGCTAAGGTGCGCCGGACGCGGATCGAAACGCCTGTCATAATCATCACGGCTTTCGGCTCGGTAGAAAACGCGGTTGAAATGGTCAAACAGGGAGCTTATTCTTACTTGACCAAACCTTTTGCGACTAAAGATCTGCTGGATGTCGTTGCCGCCGCACTCAAACAAACTGAATCCGCTCGAATTCAGGCACGTTTTCGACGCGAGATCCCGGCAACAAACAACCGAATAATCGGAGCGTCGCGCCCGATGCGCGAACTACTCGATCTAATCAATCGCGCCGGCCGTTCGGCAAGCAACATTTTAGTAACGGGCGAAAGCGGGACGGGTAAAGAACTAGTTGCCCGCGCCATCCACGATGCCTCCGAAAGAAGCAAAAAAGAGTTTGTTGCAGTCAACTGCGCCGCGATTCCCGCTGAATTGGTCGAATCGGAACTCTTCGGACATACCGGGCAGGCATTTACCGGAGCGCGGCAGGCACGCGCAGGCTTATTCGAAACAGCTGACGGCGGTACGCTGTTCCTTGACGAAATCGGTGAGCTGCCGCTAAATGTTCAGCCTAAATTACTTCGCGTTCTGCAGGAAGGCTCGATCAGGCGTGTCGGAGATAGCCGGGAAAAGCAGGTTGACGTGCGATTGATTGCGGCGACCAACCGCGATTTGGAGAAAGCCGTGGCAAGCGGTGAGTTTCGGGAAGACCTATATTGGCGTGTCAACGTCATTCATCTGAATGTCCCGCCCTTACGCGAACGGGCATTTGACGTGCCACTTTTGGTTGAGCATTTTCTAGCGAAAATTGCCAAAAAACAAGACGTTTCACCGCGTGCGATCGAGGCTGAAACACTCGCGCTGTTGACTGTGTATTCCTGGCCAGGCAACGTGCGTGAGCTCGAAAATACTATTGAGCGAGCCATTGCACTAGCTCACGGAACTGTATTAACGACCGAAGATTTGCCCGAACGCATCCGTGAGGCTGGTAAGCAGACATCAGCGATTCTCGCCGCCGCAAAATCGAAACGGCTAACGCTTGCCGAACTTGAACGCGAATACATTTTACAAATATTGAGCGAGAGCGGTGGCAATAAATCCCGCGCTGCGGAAGTGCTCGCCCTGGACCGCAAAACGCTTTACCGCAAGCTTGACGAATATCGTGAAAACAACCCTGATCTTCAAATTTAAGTGGACGATCAAGCGTCCTAGGGCTATGTAAACTAAGTTTTGAACTGGTTTCGTGTTTCGTCTTTCGTGTCGTTTTGTGTGATTTTGTGGTTTCAGTTCTTCGGCCTATAAGACTGGAACCACGAAAATACACAAAACGACACGAAATACAAAGCAAACAAACATCATGAAAACTCAGTTTACAGAGCACTAGTTGTTTCAATGTGCCACGCCGTTGTCCAACCTTGGGACTTTTTCCAGTCTAATTGAGATAGCTTACCCCGTTGCCCCAATCAAGCGTACTGCTTTTTTCATGCCATTTTTCAAGTCCGAATAAGGCGGCACATCTTTTGCGATACAAACTGCGAAGCGCAAAAGCCGAATGACGGCCAAGCCCGGATTGAAATATTGAGCATGGGGGATTTTAAGAATGTTGCGAGCATTGTTTTTAGTTCTCGGAGTCATATCGTCTATCGTGACAATTTGGCAGTCGGGCCTTTTTTCAGGCACCCTTGGAACGGCTGAATCACCTCATCACGCAATCGCGGCATTAAGTTTTGCAGCGGCAATCATCTTTTTCGGGCTGTGGCGGGCAAGCGGAACGAAGCGGGAAGACTTGAAATCGAAGTCTACGTTCGATTGATCGCGGAAATAGCGGACGGCATTTAAAATTTACGGAGTTTCATTGCTAAATGGGCGGCAATAAAAGTCCAATTCCGGCTCGAATAAGTTGCGGCCGCGAATGAGTGAAAACCACTTTCCGCCAATCGAGTTCTTTATTAGTTTCATATGGACTTCGTGACGAACTTAAACTTTTGGCTCTGCATTTTACTGATTATCTGGATTTGCGGGATCTTTTATCTTTCTTCGAACAAAGGTTCGGTCTCACGCACATTTCCGTATTTTGTTCCCATTCTCAAACGTATCCTTCCTGGTGCAGACGCATTAGCTTTAGAGACGCGCTTTCTGGTAGTTCGCAAGCTATGTCATTTTTTTGGTTACGGGATACTCGCTTTGTTAGCGTCGGGGATTTTCTACGGTTCTTCGCTGCTTTCTCCAGCAAACGGTTGGTATATATATAGCTTCGCGATCGTACTCGCAGTCGCTTCCATGGATGAAATCCGACAGTCTTTTTACAAAGATCGCGTCGGCTCAGTGTCTGATGTCGTCCTGGATTGTTTAGGGGGCCTGGCAATGATTTCGTTGTTTTGGATCTTCACTCAATAGCGATTCTAACGTTCGCGGAGGGAGTCGAATCAGAAAGTAAAAATAGCTCGACCGATCTGTAAGTCACCAATGAAACCATGGTTCCGCATCATCCACGGAACGCAGCGGCTTTCGAACACATCGAATGGGGCGGTCATTGGAATGATCGCCCCATTCGATGTGTTGTCATCAACCCGGCAATATTAATCTCAAACTACAATAAGGGCTCTTTTAGTTTCTTCGGAAACATGAGAGAAACAAGAACTGATAAACCGATTATGCCCAAAATAAATCCGAGCGAGTAGGAGATCGGGAATTTTCCGCCAAAATAGTCGTTTAGCCACACCATTTTCAAGCCGACGAATATTAGCACGATTGACAAGCCGTATTTGAGAAAATGAAACTTATCGACCGCTCCGGCGAGCATGAAGTACATTGCCCGCAAACCAAGAATGGCAAAGATATTCGAAGTAAAGACGATCAACGGTTCCTTAGTGATGGCGAAAATCGCCGGAACGCTGTCAACCGCAAAAATAATATCCGTGACCTCGATAAACAAGAGGGCAATAAATAGCGGCGTCGCGTGCAGAACTCCTTTCAGTCGAACAAAAAATTTCTGGCCGTGATATTCGCTTGTTACCGGGACCAGTCTCTTGAACAAGCGAATGAGAATGTTCTTGTCCGGGTCGATTTCCTTGTCGGGAACGAGCATCATCTTGATTCCGGTGATTATCAAAAAAGCACCAAAAAGATAGATTACCCAGTGAAACTGCATCAGGTAGGCACCACCGGCGATGAAGATCGCTCGGAATATCAACGCTCCGACGATGCCGTAAAACAGCACGCGATGCTGATACTTCGCGGGTACAGCAAAATACGCGAATACCATTACAAAAACAAAAATGTTATCCACCGACAAAGATTTCTCGACGATGTAGCCGGTAAGAAATTCAAGCGATTTCGTCCACGCCACGTCAGCCGGAAAATTCGACGCGGCATAGTAATAGAATCCGACGTTAAACAAAAGCGCCAGCGAAACCCAAACAACACTCCAAGTCGTCGCCTCTTTGAACGACACTTCATGCGCGTCTCGATGAAATACACCCAGGTCGAGGGCGAGCATCATCAAGACAAAAGCCGTGAATCCCAGATAAAACCAGTAATATTCCGCAAAGGGAAATAATATTTGTGTGTCCATTTTTTGATCTATTCAGTCTCCAGCTACTGCAAAAAGACCCTTGCAAAGCTATATGTTAAATTAGCCGCAAAGGTCTTGATATTTTCACGAGCGCACCGGATTGTTTTGGCAAACAAACGTAATGACGAGTTGCGCCGAACCCTTTCGGGTTTATCTACTCCCCTCATAAATTGATTTCCTCAGCGAAAATCGTTCTGTGTTTTTCGCTGCGGGTCCCGCCTGGCGGTTCGCAAACTGATGTCTAACCTTTCGGCGATTTCCAGCAGCGTTTCCTCCTCTTCGGTACTCATAAACGAACTGACATCCATTGATGAGTTTCCGCCCGCGGATTCGGCAATCTCGCGGCAACGATTGAAGATTTTAGTCTTCATCTCTTCGCGTTCACGTACGGTCAGCAATTGCAAAACTGCCTTAATCCTATCAAGGCAGTCGCCGAAAAACTGTCGACTGGGCTGATAAACAAGCCATTTGTCGAGCTGATCGTTGAGCGGACTGCGTGCGTCAACTTCATCGTCTCGAGCAGCCTCGAAAATCAGATTTTTTTCGCGTCGTGCAATAGCTCCATGAGCCCACGCCGTTTGCACAAGCGGCACCAGGAACAAAAGCTGCGAATTATTTTCGTCCCACACATCGGGACGATTGAGGCCGGTTTTATTCAGATGTTTTTGGGAATCGCTCATGTTTCTCTATTCTCAAATGATGGTTTTTAGTTTTTAGTCTCGAGTATCGGAGAACATTTACCAAGCCTGAAGTTTCGCCGAAATACAATCTTATCGGTTACGGAACTCCCTTCTGGGAATAATGCAAGCCTGGTGCCAGTCATTCGAATATTCCGACAAGAGCTCAAATAGTCTGTAAAATATGGACACTGTTAGTTCTCGTGTTCAGGAGCAACGGCTTAGGCCCCTCAAACGAGTCCCAAATTGCCACACCGCTGTTGCAAGGTGCGATAGTTAGCTGCCTAAGGTCACATTCCCGCACATTCTATATCTTAGAAGTCATATGCTATGCCCCTGTTTCAGGTCGTTGAGCTTTCTGTAGAATCTACCCATTCATGCCACTATCACTTTGAATTTGATTACGGGTCGTGCCGTTTGAGTTTCATTAATGAAATATGAGACCCCAGTTAGGGTGGGATGCTAAACAGGATTACAATGAGACGCAAATGCCGAACCTTGAACCCATCCGCATCCTTAGCGTCGAAGACCATCCCGTCTTTCGCGAAGGGCTGGGTACGATTATCGGTTCGCAGCCGGATATGCTTTTAGTGGCGCAGGCAGTGAATGCGGTTGAAGCTATAGATCAATTTCGAAGTCACCGACCGGATGTCACGCTGATGGATCTGCGCCTTCCGGGCACTAACGGCACTGACACCTTGATCGCAATACGGGGAGAGTTTCCAAGGGCCCGCATTATCATGCTTACTACCTCGGACAGCGATGGCGAGATCAAGCGAGCTTTAGAGGCCGGGGCTTCGGCTTACATGCTCAAAAGCATGCCGAAGAACGAGTTGCTCGCAGTCATCCGAGCCGTCCACTCCGGTCATCGAAAAGTTCCACCCGAGGTCGCGGCCCGCATCGCCGAACACCTCGGCGAAGAAGACCTCACCACGCGGGAACTGGACGTGCTTCGTCTTATTCGTGATGGCTACCGCAACAAGCAAATTGCAAATGAATTGGCGATCGCCGAATCTACCGTCAATTTCCACATAAAGAACCTCGTCGATAAACTCGGTGCCAATGATCGGACGCACGCTGTAACCATCGCACTTCGACGGGGAATGCTTCAGATCGGATAGACGCAATAGCTGTAGATAACTACAGGTTGACGACTGGTGGATTTGAGATTTCCATAAAGTTCAAACCCCGTCATTATTGTATGGATATCCAGGTGTCCGAGGTTACCTGATTGTCAAAAGGGTACTCAAAATGCATTTTCGGAAAAGAGAAGTGGGTCAATGTTTGTCCAGGGCTCTTTTCGTGCTTCTCTTCGGGATTTTCCTGCTCGTTCCGACCCTTGCCCTGGATCGTGACAGGGCGATCACCCAGTTTCATCACACAGCCTGGTCAGCGAAAGACGGAGCTCCGAGCCAAACCCATTCGCTCGCGCAAACTGAGGATGGCTATTTGTGGATCGGTTCCGAGCGCGGCTTATTCCGGTTCGACGGAGTGCGGTTCGAGGCATATGCCCCGCCTCCCGGCGTGGATTTGCCTTCTCACAGTGTCACCTCACTGTTTGCCACGCCCGATGGCGGATTGTGGATCTCTTTCGCGCCTTCCGGCATCGGGTTTCTTAAGGACGGTATCATAAGTCTTTTCGACGAGCCGGAGGAAGTATACTGCTTTGCACGCGACTTCGAGGGACGCATCTGGGCCGGAACCCAGACGGGTTTGCTTCTCCTTGACGGGTCGCAATGGCTTAAGACGGGAACGTCTTGGAATTTTATAAACAATCGGATATGGAGCATGTTTGTGGATCGGGAAGGCACTTTGTGGGTTGCCGCCGATGACACAATGGTCTTCCTGCAACGAGGCTCGACGCTATTTCAACAAACTGGCATCCGCACCGGTGGTATTCCAAAAATAGACCAGGCAGCGGACGGTCGTTTGTGGATGACGGAATATT
>JANMSP010000024.1:0-7216 GCA_031389475.1 Pyrinomonadaceae bacterium | reverse complement strand
CCAGGAATCCATCAACCGTAAATAATAACTGTACTCAATACCGACTAATGAACATAGACCGCGCTAGAGAAATTTTGAAAAGCCAATTCGGCTATGATTCATTTCGGATGAATCAGCATCGGGCGATCGAGACGGTTTTGGCGAAGAAGGACTGTGTTGTGCTGATGCCGACGGGCGGCGGGAAGTCTTTGTGTTACCAGATTCCGGCGATAATGTTCGATGGGCTGACGGTCGTTATTTCGCCGCTGATTGCGCTGATGAAGGACCAGGTCGATGCTTTGCGGCAGAACGGCGTCGAGGCGGCATTTTTGAATTCTACGCAGACGACGCAGCAGCAAGTGGAGATTTTCCGGGCCGTGCGGAGCGGTTATTTAAAGCTTTTGTACATTGCGCCGGAGCGTTTGATTCAGAGCGGCGATCAGTTTCTGGATTTTTTGAAGTCGATAAATGTTTCGCTGTTTGCGATCGACGAAGCTCACTGTATTTCGAATTGGGGACATGATTTCCGGCCGGAATACGCACAGCTTAGTAAATTGAAACGGCATTTTCCGGATGTTCCGCTTATCGCGTTGACGGCAACGGCGGATAAGCTGGTTAAAAAAGACATTGTCGAGCGGCTGGGAATCCAGAATTCCGAGCTGCTCGTTTCGAGCTTTAACCGGCCCAATATATTTTATACTGTCCAGCCGAAGCGGAATTCTTATTCGCAGCTGCTCGATTATCTGGAACAGCGAAAAAATGAGAGCGGTATTGTTTACTGCCTGAGCCGCAAATCGGTGGATGACCTGGCCGAGGATTTGAAGGATGCGGGGTTTGACGCTCTGCCGTATCACGCCGGATTGGATAAGGAAACGCGGGAAAAACATCAGGAATTATTCCTAAAAGACGAGACGAAGATCATCGTCGCGACCATCGCATTTGGGATGGGAATCGATAAATCGAACGTGCGATTTGTGGTGCATTGCGATCTTCCTAAAAACATCGAAAGCTATTACCAGGAAACCGGGCGTGCGGGACGCGACGGACTTCCGAGCGATGCCCTGCTGTTTTTTAGTTGGGGCGATGTCGTCAAATTAAAAGGCTTTGCCGAGGTCGAAGGCAATGCGGCGCAAAGCGAGATAATGCTGAACAAGCTCGATATTATGGGCAAATTCGGCGATTTGAAAACTTGCCGCCGGAAATTTCTGCTCAACTATTTTTCTGAAGAAGCCGAAGATGATTGCGGAACGTGCGACAACTGCACGACGGTTTTCGAAAAATTCGACGGGACGATCATCGCCCAAAAAGCATTGAGCGCGGTGATGCGTTTGGGTGAAAGTTTTGGATTGACATACACGATAGATTTGCTGCGCGGATCGGCAGCAAAATCGATCCGGGACGAGCATAAGAATCTAAAAACTTATGGCGTCGGCGCGGATATTTCAAAGGATAATTGGTTTGAATATTGTAAGGATTTGATTGCGCAAGGCTATCTGGCCCAGTCGCCGGGACAATATCCGGTACTGGTTTTGACCGAGAAAAGCCGCGGTGTTTTAAAGGGCGAAACGACGGTCGAGCTATTCAAATTGAAAGAGAAGGACGAGCGGAAAACCGCCGCTGTCCGCGAAACTGCGTATCCTTATTTTCAAGACCTTTTCGATGAGCTTAGACAAATTCGCACGAATTTCGCGAAGAACGAGAATGTGCCGCCGTACGTGATATTTTCCGACGTGACGCTTATTGAAATGGCGACCTTTCTTCCATTAAAAGTCGAAGACATTAGGAAAATCTCGGGCGTCGGCGATCTGAAGCTGCAAAAATACGGAGCGGATTTTCTCGACCGCGTAATTCAATATTGTCAGGAAAACAAACTCGGATCACGAATGGATTTGAAGGCCGCAAAACGCGAGCGAAAGAGTCGGCCGAAGGGACATAAGGACGGCACCGATACTTTTAGCATTTCGCTAAAAATGTTTCGCGAGGGAAATGCGGTAGGTGAAATTGCCAGGCAGCGTTCGCTGGGTGTTTCGACAATTGAGAATCACTTGGCACGGTTCGTGGCGAGTGGGGAATTAATGCTGACTGATGTTGTCGATGAAAAAAAGATCGAACCGATCAGGGAAGCAATTGCGAGCATGCAGGGTAATCCGGCATTGTCGCCGGTCAAGGAAATTCTGGGAGAGGATTTTAGCTATGGCGAAATCCGCGCGGTAATGGCTGCGGGGTAACCGGAAACGCAGGCACCTTGCCTGCCTACGGAGTCAGCGACGCGGTTACATTACCGCAAGAATTGATAGCCGCAAAAAGGAGCTTTCGCGTTGAGGCAACGCTTATGCAGGCGAGGGCGCCTGCGTTCCAGTCAAAGAGGCGGCTTTTTAAGCAAGGAGAGTCTCTAATTTTATTTTTTCGATTTCGAATACTTTTTTGATCGATTGAATTTGAGTATCAATCGTTGTTTTCTCAATCTCCTTCCCATGCCGCGTGGCGACGATCATGTTGTTTTTCGGCGTGTGCTCGGTGGCGACGAATTCGAAGAGCTTGGTCGTGTAGCCGCTGCGTTCGAGTAGCATGGAGCGTAATCCGTCCGTTAAAGTTTCGGCCGTTCGTTCCAGCATTATGCCGTGTTTTAGTATTCCGGTAAACAATTCCGGCGATTTCATCTGGCGGCGGATTTCCTTGTGGCAGCATGGGGCGGCGACGATTATTTCGGCGTTGGCGGAAATGCCTTTGAATAGAGCGTCGTCCGTCGCGGTGTCGCACGCGTGAAGGGCGATCAGAATGTCCGTCTCTTTCAATTCGTAACCTTCGATCGTGCCCTCGACAAAATGCAGATTTTCAAACTCTCCGGCTTTGGCTATCTCGTTACATAAGTCGATCATTTCGCGTTTTGTGTCGATTCCCGTGACGGTCACATCCAAGCCAAGCCCGTTTTTGAAGTAATCGTAAGTGGCAAAAGTTAAATAACCTTTGCCAGAACCCATATCGATTATGTTCAGGCCTTTTTTACGTCTAAGCGCGGATTTCTCGAATAATCCGCCTAGTATCTCGACGAATTTATTTATCTGCTTCCACTTATCCTGCTGTTTATCTCGGATCTCGCCGAGATCGGACGTAATGCCAAGAGCTTTTAAATAAAAAGCGTTCGGATCGATCTGGATCTTTTTCTCGCGGTCGTGATCGAGTGCCGGCTTTGATTGGAAGGTCGGTTTGCCCTTGTTAAGCCTCGTCGATTTTTTGCCGACATCTAGCTGAAAATCGTTTTCGGTCGTAAAAAGATGGCCGCTGAAAAAATCGCTTCCTAGCAGTTCGCTGAGAATGTGGAGCCCTTCGTCGAATGCGTAATTCTTTACCGTATCGCGGGTGTCCTGCCGATATTGGAAGAAAAGCCGCGTGCCTTTTTTGGTTTTTATCAAACGAATGAGGATTTTTTGCAGATGAGCGTCAGAGCCTCTATAATTGCCTAAAGTCATTTTCACAAACGTATCTTTACGCAGGCTTTTTTCAATTTCGTTAAGGAATGTATCGATCTTGTCGTTTGGCATATCAAAAAAGAATGTTTAGCCACTAATAGCACGAATTGCACGAATAAAACAGAACAATTCGTAAAATTAGTATCATTCGTGGCAAATTCAAAAATATGAAGAATCTATTTCACCTGGCTTTTCCCGTACACGATCTTGACGCGGCGCGTGCGTTTTACGGCGGTGTTCTCGCGTGTGGAGAGGGCCGCAGCAGTGAGCATTGGATCGATTTTAGTTTGTACGGACACCAGATCGTGACGCATTTATCGCCGGGGTTTGTGCGGCAGAATGCTGCTAATGACGTCGATGCGGATTCCGTGCCGATTCCGCATTTCGGGATCGTTTTGGCGATGGAGGATTGGAAGAAACTGGCTGAAAATCTCAAATTCAAAGGCGTCGAATTTGTGATCGAACCGAAAATACGCTTTGCAGGCGAGGTGGGCGAACAGGCGACGATGTTCTTCCTCGATCCGAGCGGGAATGCTCTTGAATTTAAAGGATTCGCGGATTTTTCTCAGATTTTTGCCAAATAGGCGGAAACACGACCTGTAGGGAATGTTTTAATTCGTGAAATAGTTTAATGAACACCTTCGCTACCACTTGGGTGTCTCTCTATGAAATCTGAAATCGTCATCATCGGGGGCGGTGTCGTCGGGGCCAGCGTTGCGTATCATTTGACGGAGCGCGGAGCGAAGGATGTCCTGATCCTGGAACGCGAAAACGAGCAGGGAAAAGGTTCGACGGGGAAAGCGACCGGCGGCGTGCGGGCGCAATTTGAGACCGACATCAATATAAAGATGTCTCTGTATTCGCTTGATTTTTTTAACAATTGCGGGTTCGACTGCGGTTACGAGCCGCGTGGTTATTTGTTTTTTGCGACGGATGATAAGCAACTGGAATATCTTAAAGCGAACGTCGTAAAGCAACGGGAACTCGGTGTAAAGGATGTCGAGATAGTCGATACTGAAACGATCTCGCGGATCGTTTCGGGAATGAACTGCGAAGATATTACCGGTGGAAGTTTCGGCGCCCGCGACGGATTTATCGATCCGCTGGCGGTGATGGATGGATTTACTGCGAAGGCACTGGAGAATGGAGCGCGTATCGAATTCGACACTCAGGTTCTATCGATTGAGACTGCTAGCGGCAGAGTTTCGGCGGTGGAAACCAATAAAGGCAGGATCGAATGCGAAAAGGTTGTATTGTGCACGGGTGCGTGGGCGAAGCAGCTTGCAAAAACGGTCGGGATCGATCTGCCGGTCGAGCCGATGAAGCGGCAGATCGTTTGGGCCAGATGTGCCGTCGATTTGCCGGCGAATTTGCCGATGGTTATTGATATTGGGAGCGGGTTTCATTTTCGTCCGGGAAGAGAATTTGTGAGGGGTAAAAAGAGCCCAGTCGCTATCGCTCCCGGTACTGACTCGGTGAGAGAATTTTTGTTCGCTTATCCAGATCCCAGCGAAAAGGCTTCCTTTGATACCGACTTCGATGAGGCGTTTATTGCTAAGGTTTACGAAAAGGCGAAGCATCGGGCGCGGTTTTTGTTTGAAACTGAGGTCGTACTCGACAAATGCCGGGCTGGGCTTTATGAAAATACGCCGGATCACCATGCCGTTCTCGGCGTTTGTTCCGTCGAAGGTTTATATTTTGGAAACGGCTTCAGCGGCCACGGCGTGATGCATTCGCCAGCGACGGGCAGGGCATTGAGCGAGATTATTCTGGACGGTGAAGCTAGTTTCTTGGACGTGTCGTGCTTGAGCCTGGATCGATTTGCGGAGGGCAAACTTTTGCATGAAGCCGCTTTCATCTAGAGCTGCTTTTTAACGCTAAGTCGCAAAGACGCAAAGTAGCGATTTGTAAATCGGAGCCGCGAGTGATTGTAAATCGGATTAACTTGGCGTCTTTGCGACTTCGCGGCTTTGCGTTAGAGTTTTCGTATGACCACAGCAATTATTCATCATCCGATATATCAAAAACACAACACCGGCCCCGGGCATCCGGAAACTTCGTTGCGCTATGAAGCTGTGATGAACGGTCTCAGAGGCGATGAAAAACTGTGGAGTGAACTTAAGGAAATTACACCCGAAAAGGCTTCGCAGGGCGTGATTCAGGCGGCACATACGAAGGAGCATTTTCAGCGAGTCGAAGGAGCGTTTGCGAACGGTGTCAGCCAGCTCGATGCCGATACCATTATCTCGATGCAGTCGTTCGACGCGGCGCTTTACGGGACAGGCGGAGCGTGCCGGGCGGTCGATGCGGTGATGACGGGCGAGGCGAAAAACGCTTTTGTGGCGGTGCGTCCGCCAGGGCATCATGCGACTTCCGAGCATGCGATGGGTTTTTGCATTTTCAATCATGTTGCCGTCGCGGCACGTCACGCTCAAAACCGTTATAAAGAGATCGAGCGCGTCGCGATCATCGACTGGGACGTGCATCACGGCAATGGTACACAAGGAATTTTCTATGTCGATCCGAGCGTGTTTTTCTTTTCGATGCATCAATATCCATGGTATCCGGGCAGCGGAGCACGCGGGGAGACGGGACATAGCCGGGGGCTTGGTTCTACATTAAATGTGACGGTGAAGGCGAAGACTGCGGCGGAGGTGCAAAAACGAATGTTCGAATCGGCGATCGCGGACATTGCCTACAATTTCCGGCCCGATTTGATAATAATTTCAGCCGGCTTCGATGCTCATGTGACCGATCCGCTCGGGCAATTGATGCTGCGCGATGCGGATTTTGTGTCGATGACCAAAACTGTGAAGGAATGGGCAGATGAAGCGTGCAGCGGGCGCGTGATCTCATGTCTTGAAGGCGGATACAATCTGGATACGCTCGGCGAAACGGTCAGAAATCACGTCGCCGAACTGAATAATGATTGAAGATTGCCGGTTTTCTCTGCGTCGTGATAGAATCGCCGTAATCCACTTCTCAAAATTCGTTTCAGAAAGGAAAGAATGCCATGCCGGATACCGATATTACTTGTGTTCAATGTAAGGAAACTTTCCTCTTTTCCGGAAAGGACCAGGAAATGTTCTACCAGCGGAACATGCCGCCGCCGCAGCGCTGCTCCAATTGCCGTCCGAAGAAAAACGCGGCTGCCGAACCGGGGCGAATGCGATTCGAGATAGTTTGCGACCACTGCGGCAAGCACGATCAAGTTCCGTTTCAACCAAAAGTCGGCCGCTCCGTCCTGTGCCGCGAATGCCACGAAGCGAGTAAATCGCGGGCGAGATTTGCTTGATTAATAGCCGCAAGAAGGCAAAGAAGGCCCAAAAAAGAAGATGGAAAGAATATAAAAGATTTATCTTTTGATTTCATTTTGAGCTTCTTGTGCCTTCTTGCGGCAACTATATTTTATGAGTTTTGAAACGGTAAACTACGATCTCACGGAAAACGTCGCGACAATCCAGATGAATCGGCCCGAGGCTTTGAATGCTTTGTCGCTGCAATTGAGTCTTGATCTGCGGTCGGCGTTTGAGAAGGCGGTGGCCGAAGGGGCGAGAGCGATTATTCTTACCGGTTCAGGGCGGGCGTTTTGTTCTGGCGGCGATCTGCGCGAGATGCAGTCGATGTGGAAAAAGGAAGGCCGGATCGAGGCTTTTCTTGAAGATCCGCTTAAGGCTTTGCACGACGTTATCCTGCTGATCCGCGAAACTCCGATTCCGTTTGTTGCCGCCGTCAACGGCGTTTGCGCAGGTGCGGGAACTAATTTT
>JANMSP010000023.1:0-3154 GCA_031389475.1 Pyrinomonadaceae bacterium | reverse complement strand
GTTTATTCTCGGATTCGGATTTAACGCCATAATGCAGGTATTTAAGGGCTGGAAGGAAATTCCGACCAAGGTTTTCGGCAGGCCGTATGAAGGCGGTTCGATCTCGCTGGAAAACAATCCGGCACTGCTCGGCGTCGGCTATATTATCGGGCCGCGAATCGCGGGTATTATGTTCGCAGGCGGTGCGCTTTCGTATCTCGTCCTGATCCCGATGATAAAATTTTTCGGGTCCGGACTAACAACGGCATTGGCTCCGGCGACGATACCGATCTCGGAAATGGGTATTCAAGGGAAGAATAGTATTCAGGCCGAGTACATTCTTTATATCGGTGCCGGAGCAGTGGCGGCGGGCGGAATTATCAGCCTGTTTCGTTCATTGCCGCTGATTTGGGGCGGCATCAAAGGCGGTATCGCCGATTTTCGCGGCGGCAGCGACGTTAAGAACAATGAGGCGTTGCCCCGGACCGATCAGGACCTTTCGATGAAATGGGTTGTCGGCGGAATTTTGGCTTTGATCGTTGTCATCACCCTCGCACCGGCACTGGAAATGAATATTCTGGGAGCGGTCCTGATAATCGTTTTCGGATTTCTTTTCGTTACTGTTTCATCACGTTTGACGGGTGAGATCGGCTCCTCGTCGAATCCTATTTCTGGAATGACCGTCGCGACGCTGCTGCTAACGTGCCTGGTATTTTTGCTTCTTGGCTGGACGGCGTCGGATCCGTATTTTGTGACAGCGCTCTCGATCGGCGGCATCGTCTGCATCGCGGCTTCGAACGGCGGTACGACTTCGCAGGATCTTAAAACGGGATTTCTGGTTGGCGGGACACCGCGGCTGCAGCAGATCGCAATTCTGATCGGAGCCCTTGCATCCGCACTTGTTTTAGGGCCGATACTCGTTACGCTTAATGACAATAGCACCGTGTACGCCACGCCGACCACTTTTTCAAGGGTCGCTAAGGACGTGCCGGTTAAGAGCGGCGGACTTCCGGCTTACTCTGGCGAAGAACGGCCGCCGGTTGCGGGGACGTATCGGGTTTTCGAGAACAAGGTTCCCGAGGGGCAGACTGACGCTCAGATCAAAGATCTTACGGCGGGACGCTATCTCGTTAATGATAGCGGCAAGGCGGCCTATAAGATCGAGGAAAATTTTCCGAAAGGCTCAATGCTTCCGGCGGGTGCCCAGGTCGGGCCGGCTGAAACTCTGAGCGGTCCGCAGGCCGATGCAGACGGTAACACATATCGCGGCTGGCATAACACCTCGACCGTTAACGGCATCGCTCCGGGCAAGTATCTGGCGGATACATCGGGTTCGATCAAGTACCTCGTCGATCCGGGAGTAAATGGAACTGTGACCGAGCGTCCGGACGGAAGCGCCGTGACGAAATATTCGGCGCCGAAGGCAACTTTGATGAGCTATATCATTAAGGGAATTCTGAGTCAGGAACTGCCTTGGGGCCTGGTTTTGCTCGGCGTGATGATCGCGGTGACACTTGAGCTTGCCGGGATACCGTCGCTGGCGTTTGCGGTCGGGCTGTATTTGCCGATATTCGTTTCGGCTCCGATATTTGTTGGCGGAATCGTGCGTTGGGCGGTGGATAAGGAACTGTTCAAGAAACTGCGCACGCGCAATTTGAGCGAAGACGAAATGATCGCCGAGACAGATAAGAGTCCGGGCGTTTTACTCGCTTCGGGTTATATTGCGGGCGGAGCGTTGGCCGGAATCCTGGTCGCGATTGCCGCTGAATTCCTTAGCGGCACGGTAGCTAACTTCCAGGAATGGGCGGAAACCAGCAATCCTTTGTTTGCCGGGCCGAACTCGAACTGGCTGGGGCTTATTCCATTTATTGCTTTGGCCGTCGTGCTTTATTTGGTTGGCCGCGAACTGCTTTTGAGAAACCGGAACAATTCGGTAATCGAACCGGCCGCAGCGACGGAAGTTCGCGAGGGCGATCTATAAAAGCAAGCAAAAAAAGTGCTTACTTTTTTTAACGGGACACGCTATAATGCAACTAGCGTGTCCTTTCCTTTTTCTTCCCGGCACGTATTCTGCAAAGAAATCTACTTCGTAAATCGCAATAATAATTTCGGAGATTCGTTTAATGCTTCCTAGATTCGTGAAATCGAGTGTCGTTCTAACTCTCTTAATATCTCTATTTACGGTTGCCGGATGTTTAACCGGTATGTCAAAAACGCCTGATGAACCCATCTCCGTGAAGGCTGTTAATGTTCCGGCAAAAGACGCATCGATCAAGATCGGGACCAATTCTCCCGCCGACACAGTAAGGGTTTTTTACCGGAAATTACGCGAGAAAAAAATTCGCGAGGCTATATTTTTAACGAATTTGCGGCCCGCGATCGAGGGTTTGACGGACACCGAATTGAAGGAATTTTCCGTCGATTTTGAAGCGGTCGCCGCACATGTTCCGCCTGAGATAGAAATAAACGGCGAGATCATCTCGGGCGATTCGGCGACGGTGACTGCAAAGATGCCGGGCGAAAATCTGGATAAACCCGAGCTTCAGGAGATCAGGCTGCGGCGGGAAAATAATGTATGGGTTCTTTTGACGGTCGATGAAGCCGCTGAAAAGCAGGTTAAGCTGGAAGGTAAGAATTATTTTTATACCCTGCGGATTGAAACTCACCAGGACGAAGCCAAAGCGATGCTCAACCGCATCTCCAAGGCCCAAATGGTATATGCTTCGGAGCACGGAAACACTTTTGGTGAAATCCGGGAGCTGATCGAAAGCGGGTATCTGCCGCCGGACGTAACTTCCTCGGAATCAACGGGTTATGTGTATGCCGTAACACTCACCGATAAAAAAACAAAATATTTTGCGAACGCGACTCCGGCCGTCTACGGCAAGAGCGGCAAACTTTCCTACCTGGTCGTTCTAAACGAAAAATCCTCGCCGATACTGACGAGCAAGGACAATAGCGGCCAACCGATGACGAAATGAACACACGGTAAATTCTAAAGCCTGCTTATTTGCAGTCTTGGCGGCCATGATGTTATGTGAAGTTGCAGTATTCCAAAGTGTTGAGATAAAACCCGATGATACGAGAGATAGTTTCAAAACTCAGCAGCCTTTTCGCCGAGCGTTCCCACGCAACACGACGGAAATTCGAAGCACCAATAAAGATCTGGTTTGAC
>JANMSP010000346.1:0-17663 GCA_031389475.1 Pyrinomonadaceae bacterium | reverse complement strand
GCCCGCGAATAACGCGAATAGGCGCGAATAAGAATTTTTATTTCTTCATTCGCGCCTATTCGCGTTATTCGCGGGCAAACTCCCAAATCATTTAACCACCGCCGCCGTTCCAGGCACGCATTTATTCGGATCTGTAAACAGGTATTCGACAACATGCTCTGTATGGATCATCTTCGAATTCTGTCTTGCGGGCCCGAATCTTATTTTACGTGCCGCCCTGACCGCCGCACCCGTCAGACCTTCCGGCAGTTCCGCAACAACATTGATGAAACCGATGCGCCCGCCCGCGAGAAATCTTACCTTCAATGTTACCGTTCCGTAAATACCAGCCTCGCGAGCTGCATCCGTATATTCGGCCGGAGGCATATCTGTGATCCTCACGGGTTTTATATCGGCCGGTTGGCCTTCGACTATGATCTTGCCGCGCCCGTTCGTTTCACACGGCTTGAACTGCGCGTTGACGTTAACCCCAACACCAAGCAAAAAAACACAAAGCAATACCTGTGTTATTCGGTAAGCTTCCGTGTTGTATCTTCTACCGGGCATCGCTGCCTCCTCCGGGACAAAACTTCGTCCCCGTAACCCCGCGAGCATCTCAGTTGCGACCTATAATCAACGGACGCAAATTACGCGAGAATTTTGCGAATATTTTTTTCAATTTTATGCGAATATTCTACCACCAATCCATCACCAAAGAAATTGAGACGTCACGCCGAGTTGACCTTAAAGTAGAATTAGCGCCACATCGGTCGCATGGCGCAATTTTACTTTGGCTAGTGACATTTAATCTAAGTTTCTTGGATTTATGTGTCGCGTCAGCGACGACTGATGATATCGAGGTATTCAGTTGCCGCTGACGCGGCAAATATCGATGTTCATATCTTTCCGTGGGTTAAACCCACGGCAAAATTCAAGCTACCGCTACGCAACAGACATAGAAACTGAGATTACGGTACACCAGGTCTATTGACACATTTTATCCGGGCGAAACCAAGTTCGGGTTAGCTTCCACGATGACATCATTGCGGCCTTTATTGGCGATGTTATGCTTTTTACGTTTCGCTTCCCGCAAATATGTTAATAGGCAACGTTTAGAAGATTCAAAATCGCCGAATTATTCTTGTTCTCGATCCTGTTTTTTTGCGCCGTTCCGGAAAGATCAACGACGATTTTCGGTAAATCTATGTTTGTCGGTTTTTTCATGCTCAAAAACGAAAAAAGGAACACCTAATGCTCCTTTTTTCTTCAAATTATAAATGGTGCTAGCCGATGAAAAGATCTTCTTCAACGTAAACGCGATCGATCTGTTTGGGCGACGGTGCAAAAAGCACTTCAAGCCCTTTGCGGACTCCAGCCATCACCGCGGCTATTTCACGTGCCGGAACGACGATCTTTTCCTGGACAAAATCCGCGGTTGTGGTTACCTGCAGCTGCGTCCGGTCGATCGTTTGGCTGACCATTTCGACTTTGTCACGGGCAACCAGCGCCGTCGAGCTGACTATCTGCCTCAATTCCGAAACCTCGTCGCGGATCAGCTCGGTCGATTCGGCCAGGTATTTGGTCGCGGTCGAAAGATTTCCCGCCACTTCGTTAAAGTGCAGGGAAATTTCCGTACCCTGAACGCTCATCTCGTTAACCTTGAAAAGTAGCGGTTCAAAGCGTTCTTCGACTCGTTTTACGGTGCCGGTGACCTTTTTGACCGTGATGGCAATTGCGATTAAGGCAATTGCCATCACGATAAAACAAACCGCGATCACGATCGAAGCGATCATCATCCAGAATTGTGGCTCGTTCGCATTCATAGACTATTTCTTCTCGGTGTCGTCAGTTACCGGATAGCTCGGGCGTCCTTCGGTTATGGATTTCGATTCGGTACGGCGTTTTTCAGCTACGTAGGCATCCTTACCAGCTTCGACCGCCGCCGTAAATGGATTAGCCGTGCCGCTGGCAACGCTCTTGGCCTTTTCGGCAAATTCGCCTGCTCTTTCCGATGCCGTCTGGTACAATTCGCTGGCCTTTTCACGCGAAACTTCGTAATATTCGCCCGCGCGTTCCTGAAGATGTGCGGCCGATTCCTTTCCTTTTTCGAGGCCTTTGCGAGTAACATCCGCGATGTCGCCGCGAAGTTCGTGGCCTGATTTCGGTGCCAAAAGCAAAGCGATAACCGCTCCGATTCCGCCGCCGATCACAAGGTAGGTCAATTTGGTTGTTGCGCTGGCTTCTTCTCTGTCGTATTCGTGTCTCATAAATGTCTCCTGTCCGCAATAAAATCGCGTTATAAAATTTGCTCAAATTTGATGAAGCTGAATTATAACAGACATTTGCGAATATGGGCAAAGATATTTTGCGGCAGAAGCCTGACCGTCAGGGAGGGCTTTCTTAGAGTTAGCAGAAGGCAGTTGCAGTTTGCAGTAAAGAATCTACCTTTAACTGCCTACCGCTGCTGCCAATTGCCTACTCCCAAACGAGAGCCCTTCCTAACGGTCAGGCTTCCGCAAATGAATTAAGAAAGCGACGTGTAGCAAATGACCGCGCCTAGGCAGGCGATAACGAATGCACTGAAAACCGGCAGTGTTTTGATGATCCTGCTTTGGCCGAGCTTCCCGCCGTCGAACAGTTTGCCGCCGTAAAGAAATACGAGTCCGACGACCGTCAGCGTCGCCGCGAGGCCGAAACTGAAAGCGATCGTGAGAATTATCCCGTAACCGATCCGGTTGAGATTGATCGCCGAAAGCATTAGCACGAGTGCAGACGGGCACGGAAGCAGCCCGCCGGAAATGCCCAAAGCAAGCAGACTCTTCCACGTGATCTGGTCTGGAACGGCATGTGAATGCGTATGTCCGTCGTGAGTATGCGAAAGCGCGTCATGCGGATGTGAATGTCCACTTTCAGCATGTAAATGCTCGTCATGCGGATGCGGATGATTGTGCTCTGCATGGGAATGGTCGCCGTGCGAATGTGAGTGTCCGCCGTGGTTGTGATGATGTTCACCTTCCCCGTAACCAAGGGCCGCGAGCAGCCTTGTCTTAAACATCGTCAGCCCAATGTAAAGCACGATCAGACCCGAGAAGAAGCCGAGAAACGGCATAATCGTCTCGGGCAAAATGTAATTTGAAGCGAAAAGCATTACCAGGCCGAGAGCGAAAACTCCGAGAGTATGCGTGATCGTCACCGTCAAGCCAAGAAAAGCGGCGTGTTTCGCAGTCCCTTTCGAACCGACGAGATAAGCTCCGACGACCGCTTTTCCGTGTCCGGGCGACATCGCGTGCATTGCGCCAAGGCCCATCGCGAGTAGTAGTCCAAATATAGCAATTTCCGGCGTGATTTCAGGCACCAAGATCAGATCAGCGAGCCGGTCCTTCTGAACGGCGGCAGTAGAATGACCATCGCGGTTTTGCAGCCGTTTCGCTTCGGGTGGTAAGGAGCCGCGGGCAAAGGAGAACTCCGCGGCTCGTTCATTCAGGGGCGAGGACAGCAATTGTTCCGGGTATGAGGCCAGCTCGTCCGTTGCTCCGCTCCCGAAGGCCGTACTGTTAAATATTTCGATACCGGCCGTGCGATTTACCACGATCTCGCGCCAGCCTAGGCGTTCGGAATAGTTTTCATTGCGAAACGAAACAAGATTGGTATCGCTTCCCGCAATAGTATCCGCTAAAAGATCCCACTTGATCTTGATTGTCTGCAGCCCGCCGGCACCCGTTTCCGCTGCGGCCGTCACGTTTGTCGAACGAATAGCGGCAGCATTACCGTTAATCGTCAGGAACAGCTTGGTGAGATAAGCCGGGGTTATGGCGTCTGCATAGACTTTTAATTCGGTAGAGGAAAGCGTACCGTCCTTATCAGTGTCGATTATGCTCGCTTCCTGAAAGGTAGGAATTTCGGCCATATCGAGCACCTGACGAATCTTTATCTGATCCTTCGATACTTCAAGCCGAGAATACTGATTGATGCTGAAATTACCGAGCGGATGAGCAAAAGCCGCCGCCGCGGTTGCCAGCACGACGATCACGGTAAAAATGTATGGCCTGATATTCATATAGGAAGCGTCCGTGATCCTGATATTGGTCTACTCGATCAATTCGCCCGGCTGGATTCATTATCTCGAGATGCCGACGATCAGTCTACGGTCAATCGACGGGCTATATTTTCTCGATCTAATTTTCTTATTCGCGTAGTTCGTAGATAAGATCTTAAAACCGTTATCCACGAACTAAGAAAATAAGGGGAAAACAAGACCGCAAAAATACTTGGGAACAGGCAACACCAAGATTCGGACATTGCTCGATTTTAGGCTAACCGAATCTACAGCCGGAGATGAGATTTGGCCTGTTTGTCAGAATAAGTTTAACGGCAACTCATTGTTTATTATGTCTCATTGAATACAGAAGCCTTCGTTTAGATTTGAAGCATTGTGAAAGCGTCGCAAAGTGCGAATTTTACGCCGTTTTGGTAATCTTAATTTTTGGTTTTGTATTTGATTCACCTATGGACCCGAATTTAATTAGAAATTTTTCGATCATTGCTCACATCGACCATGGCAAATCCACTTTGGCCGACCGTATTCTTCAGCTTACAGGCGCGGTCGCCGACCGCGATATGGAAGCCCAGCTTCTCGACGACATGGACCTCGAACGCGAACGCGGCATTACCATCAAAGCCCACGCGGTTCGGCTTAACTATAAAGCGAAGGACGGCAAAGATTACATCCTGAATTTGATAGACACGCCCGGACACGTCGATTTTTCGTATGAAGTCTCACGTTCGCTTTCGGCCTGCGAAGGCGCCTTGCTTATCGTCGATGCATCGCAGGGAGTTGAGGCTCAAACGCTGGCAAATACTTATCTTGCGATTGCAAATAATCTTGAACTCATTCCTGTTTTAAACAAGATCGATTTGCCGTCCGCCGAACCCGACCGGATAAAGGAACAGATCGAAAATATTATCGGAATCGATGCCAGCGAAGCGGTTCTGACGAGCGCGAAGACGGGTGTCGGCGTTCCTGAAATACTCGAAGCTATAGTCGCTAAAGTTCCCGCACCGCAAGGTGATTCAAGTGCCCCGCTCAAGGCTTTGATCTTCGATTCGTGGTACGACAGCTATCGCGGCGTGATCGTTCTTTTCCGCATTTTTCAAGGCACGATAAAGAAGGGAACGAAGATAAAGTTCTTCAACACCGGTCGCGAGTATCTGGTGGAAACGGTAGGTGTTAATAAGCCGCGTCCGACTTTAATAAATGAGTTAGGGGCGGGCGAAGTCGGTTTTATGACCGCTTCGATCAAAACGGTGGCCGACGTAGAGATCGGTGATACGGTTACGGATGCGGCACGTCCTGTTGCCGAGCCGCTTCCAGGTTTCGAGGAAATAAGGCCGCTGGTCTTCGCGGGCCTTTATCCCATCGATGCGGTTCAATATGAAGACTTGCGCGACGCGATGGATAAGCTGCGGCTTAACGATTCGTCGTTTTTTTATGAGCCGGAATCGTCCACGGCTTTAGGTTTCGGGTTCCGCTGCGGTTTCCTCGGATTACTCCATATGGAGATCATCCAGGAACGCCTCGAACGCGAATTCAATCTTGAATTGATCACCACGGCACCCGGCGTGCGCTATCGTGTAACCACAACAGATGGTGAAGTTGCGGAAATCGATTCGCCATCGAAAATGCCTGATACAGGCCGCATCACAAAGATCGAAGAGCCTTTCATCGAAGCCACGATCCTGACGAACGACACATTCCTCGGCGGAATTTTGCCGCTGCTTGACGAGAAACGTGGCGTTCAGAGAAAGTTCGAATACATCACCGAAAACCGCGTAATGCTAGTCTACGAACTGCCGCTGAACGAGATCGTCCTCGATTTCTACGACCGCCTCAAATCCATTTCAAAAGGCTACGCATCGCTCGATTATCATTTGTCCGGCTATAAAGAAAGCAAGTTGGTAAAGCTCGACGTGCTCGTGTCCGGCGAGCCGGTCGATGCCTTATCGCTGATAATGCACTCCGACACCGCTACTTCAAAAGGCCGCCTTCTTGTCACGAAAATGAAGGAACTTATTCCCCGGCAAATGTTCGAGGTCGCCATTCAGGCGGCAATCGGAAACAAAGTCATCGCCCGGGAAACCGTTAAAGCAATGGGCAAAAATGTCATCGCCAAATGCTACGGCGGCGACATCTCCCGCAAACGCAAACTGCTCGAAAAACAAAAAGAAGGCAAAAAGCGAATGAAAAAAGTCGGCCGCGTCGAGATCCCGCAGGAAGCTTTTCTAGCCGTTTTGAAAGTGAATGAAAGCTGAACCATTCCAAGTAGTTTTAGACACTAATGTATTGCTTTCGGCTTTGCGTTCTCAACTTCGAGCGGCTTTTCGGGTTTTGTTATTGGTTCCGAATTCACGATTTCAACTCAATCTTTAAGTTGCACTAGTGCTCGAGTATGAGGATGTTTTGAAACGTCCCGGCATGAAGTTAAGTCTGACGCATCAAGAAATCGATGACGTACTCGATTTTTTGTGTCAAAATGCAAACTTGCGGGAGATTTTTTATCTTTGGCGGCCAACATTGAATGACCCCAAAGATGATTTTGTAATGGAACTTGCGGTTGAAAGTAACTGTGAATATATCGTCACCTTCAACACAAAAGATTTTTCCTAATCAGAAAAATTTGGCGTCAAAGCAATTACGCCACGCAAGTTTTTAAGAATAATCGGAGAAATAAGATGAGTGTTATCGAAAAAGTTTCGGTTCCCGAATCCTTGCTAAAAAAGGTACGCGAATATTCAGAGAAAGAGAGTATTACGGTTGACCAGTTTGTTGCTTCCGCGATTGCCGTAAAAGCATCAGCCTGGGCAACCCTTGAATATCTTAAAGATAGGGCAAAGAACGGTAGCCGTGAAAAATTTCTAAATGCCTTAAGCAAAGTGCCGAAAGTGGAACCGAAGGAAGAAGACAAAATGAAGTAAATTCAAATCGTCGAATTCGGCAGGAAGTTTTTCGGATTGGA
Source organism: Pyrinomonadaceae bacterium (assembly GCA_031389475.1). Classification (GTDB taxonomy): domain Bacteria; phylum Acidobacteriota; class Blastocatellia; order Pyrinomonadales; family Pyrinomonadaceae; genus OLB17. The sequence goes on along the minus strand of JANMSP010000346.1, from coordinate 10,671 downwards.
TATCGGAGGTTTCTCCGGTATCGACTATCTTGACGACGTGCCGCCTCAACTTGAGACGAATAACTTTTCCGGACGCTGGCAACGTACGTTATCTTTATAGACGAAATCCTCTTCACGTTGGGGACACTTCAAGGGTTTTAATGTCTGAAGGATTAGTTTCAATAGTCATACCGACCTACAATCGCGGTAACTTAGTCGTTGAAGCCATCAACAGCGCAAGGTCGCAAAGCTACCCGGCAAAACAGATAATCGTTATTGACGATGGTTCTCAGGACGACACGGCCTGGATCGTTGCGGAATTCAAGGACGTCGAATACTACTATCAGGAAAATAAAGGCCAGGCGGCTGCACGCAATTTGGGATTGAAACACGCCAAGGGCGAATATATCGCGTCCCTGGATTCGGATGACGTTTGGGATGAAAACTTTCTTGCGGTTGCGGTTGCGGCCCTCGAGCAGCATCAAATGGATTTTGTATTTCTTAACTGGACGGAAATTGCCGGAGCTAAACACAGAAAAAGTGACTGGGAAAGAAGCAACAGATGGCGAAAGTATTACAATAATTTAGATGGGGATTGGTCGGTGCTCGATGCCGGCGAGGTCAGAAAGCTTTTTCTCGATACTTGCCCTGCCCCGTCATCCGCACTTTTGATCAGGCGTTCATCCTTTGTTTCAGGCTGGAACGAAGAGATGAAAATCGCCGACGATTGGTTTTTGATCTTAGAGATGGTGCTGATGAAGCCGTGCCGAGCCGCATTTACCTTATCCCCGTATTGGATAAAGAGTATCCACACCAGCAACATTTACCACGGCAGGGACGATTTGGAGATTATCAGGGATCTGGGCTTGCATGACGGGGCGCTGATCGCCGATCATTTTCGGGAGCAGTTAACGTTTATCGAAAAGGCCACACTTAAGAGAAGGCTGGCCAATCATCATTTTAACTTCGGCCGTTTAAATTGGCGGCGAGATGGTTTTTCATACAAATCTTTACAGTCGATCGCCAAGGCGTTCGCCATCGCGCCGGTAGGCAGTCTTTTTTATGTGATGCAATTGTCCTTTTACAATTTGAAAAAACGCATCCTCGTTCCACAGGATGAATAAGGTTGAACGCTTTCACCATGGAATTGCAGTACTTATGGCGAGTCAAGGTTCTGTTGTTTTGTCTTATTTGATTTGTTTCGTGTATTTCGTGGATAAATTCTGTTAGCTCATCAGTTTGAATTACCAGATAACATTCCGGTCTGATTTGTTTTGTGTCTTTTTGTGTTATTTCGTGGTTCCAGTTCCTGATTTAAGACTGAAACCACGAAATAACACAAAAGACACGAAAATCTGATCAATCTTTTATGATTCGGTTTTAATAAAACATAAATTTTCAAATTGATGCATTACCTAAATTCTTTGTAGCTGTTAATTTCTGGAGTTTTAAAAAAAGGAAGAATAAGAATTTATCCACGAAATACATGAAAAAAGAATAAAAGATAATAGAAGCAATTAAGTCAAAATCAATAATAGTAGGCCAACACCACCTATCCATAAGTCATAAATTATTTGAATAACTGATGTCATACGATATTCCCGTAGCCAATCCCGCATTTATCGGCAATGAAAAAAAATATGTAGACGACTGCATGGAATCGGGTTGGATCTCATCCGCCGGCAAATACATTGAGCTGTTTGAGGCCGGTTTTGCAGAATTCTGCGGCGTAAAACACGCGATCGCCTGCTGCAACGGCACGGTGGCCTTACATCTCGCCCTACTCGCGCTCGGCGTAGAGCCGGGCGATGAAGTGATCGTCCCGACCTTAACATTCGTTGCGACCCCAAACTCGGTGATGTATTGCGGAGCAAAGCCCGTTTTTGTGGATTCGGAATCGGAAACGTGGAATCTTGACCCAAAACAAATCGAAGCCAAAATAACCGCACGTACGAAGGGAATAATCGCCGTTCACTTATATGGACATCCGGCGAAAATGCTCGAGTTGAGGAAAATTGCCGATCGGCACAATTTATTCCTGCTGGAAGACGCGGCCGAGGCCCACGGTGCAATGTGCGACGGAAAGATTGCGGGCTCAATCGGTGATGCGGCTACATTTAGTTTTTACGCCAACAAAATCATAACCACGGGTGAAGGAGGAATGGTCGTGACCGATAGTGACGCCGTGGCGGAGAAAGTAAGGTTATTGCGCGGCCAAGGCATGGACCCGACTCGGCGTTACTGGCATCCGGTCGTGGGATACAACTACAGGATGATGAATTTGCCGGCGGCTATCGGGCTGGCGCAGCTTGAGCAGATAGAACAGCAGCTCGAAATAAGATCGCAGATCGCGCGGTTTTACAATGAGCGTCTGCGAAATCTGCTCGGTATTACTCTTCAAGTTGAGCAAGCGTGGGCACGCCATGTTTATTGGATGTTCAGTGTGGTTATTGACAACGAACATTGGTCGGACCGCGACAATGTAATGAAACTTTTGGGTGAACAAGGAATTGAGACCAGACCTGTCTTTTATCCGGCCCATTCGATGCCTCCTTACCTACCATTCGCCGGCACCGAAACATTTCCGGTCGCTGGCCACCTGTCCGCGAATGGGATCAGCCTGCCCACTTGGGCCGGTCTCACTGAATCCGACATTGACCGTGTCTGCCGGACCCTGGAAAGCTGCAGAAAATAAGCATCGATATGTCCGCGTCAGAAACAGAGAAGCAAAAGACGTTTTCGATCATACTGGCAACTTACAATTGCGGCCAAAAGGTGGAAAATACTTTGCGGTCCGTTCTTGCTCAAAATCAAGATTTATTTGAGTTGATCGTAATGGACGGCGCTTCGACGGACGACACCTTGGATTCCATAAGAAAGTTCGAAAACGATCTGACTCTCGTTTCCGAAAAAGACGGCGGAGTCTATCAGGCATTTAATAAAGGAATCGACCTGGCTAAAGGCAAATATATCTACTTTATCGGAGCGGGCGACTGTCTCCGCGCCGGCGTTTTAGAACAAGTTAAGGAGCTGTTGCCTTCGGAAACTCCGGCTTTGGTCTATGGCAATTGTTATTTTACCAAACGGAAATTTTTTAACGGACAAGAATTAACCAGCTCTGATTTTGCTTGGACCAATATCTGTCATCAAGGTGAATTTTATCATCGGGCGATCTTCGATATCGTCGGTAAATATGATCTGCGGTATAAAGTCTTTGCCGATTGGCTTTTGAATTTGAAATGTTTCCTCAATCTTGAAATAAATAACCGGTATATCCCACTGTATATCGCCGATTATGAGGAAAACGGCCTAAGTTCCCTTATTGATAACGATTCGGCATTTAAGAAAGATTTTCCGCGATTTGTCAGAAAAGAGTTGGGAATCAAGGCATTCATAATCTGTCAGGCCAAAATGCGGCATCCCGATTCGTATGTATTCACTCATGGTCTAATCAGAGGTTTAGGCTATGAAATGCTCGGTTATCTAATTCCCGTAGCCAGGCCTCTTGTTCGCGGTTACCGAAGCCTGAAAAAAAACCTCACTAACTCAAAATAATTAGTGTCATGTAACCTAAGTTTTTGGAATATCAGCCACGAATTACACGAATGACACAAATGGTTTTCTTTTATTTGTGTGATTTGTGTAATTGGTGGCTAAACTATTCACACAGTTATTTAGGTTACACGGCAATAGTTACTGTTTATCCCGCATTAAGGGTCTTTAATTTTTCTTTCGCAATATCGGCCTGAAGAATATCGAAAGACGGGTTAATTGCTAATGCTTTTTTCAAATATTCCGTGCCTTTTTGATTGTCGCCGGTTGCGATCATGATCATGCCCGCGTGATACAACAATCGGGGGTCTTGGGTTCCCAATCGCATTGCGTCGCTGATGGCGGTCTTTGCCTCTTCGAAACGGCCTTTTTTGTAGAGGCACCATGCAAGAACGTCAGCGGAATAAATATCGTTACGAATGGAACGTTCGTGCTCGGCCGCAGCCAATGCCTCATCCAGCCGAATATCATGGTCGGCCCAGAATAAAGCTAATTGTCTGGAATACGTCCCGCCGTGAGCACCCAATTTCTCGATAAATTCAACTTGCTCGTATTGTCTCTTCGCCTCATCAGGCCGTCCCATTTTCGCGTACAAATCGCCGAGCGGAGCAATATATTCCGGAAGCGGAACCCGCTCTGCCGCCCGCTTATAGAATGCAACCGCATTCTCAAGATCGCCCTGCGCATAGCGTGCTCGGGCTTTTGCAGCCAGAGCCAAGTGATAGTCGGGGAACGAATACAATGCTTGGTCATATTCGCGTTCGGCTTCGGTTAGTTTGCCGTCATTCATTAGTTCATCGCCGAGATGAACACGGGTCCAGGCAATGCTTTCCGGATTCGCGGCGCTTGCTGAACCGACGGCCTGTCTCATCGCTTCAATCGCCCCTTTCGTATCGCCGTGAAGGGAGCGCAAATACGAGACTCTCGAATAAGATGAAGTATCGGGCCTGAGATCCATCATCGTCTGTGCGGCATCGACCGCAAGTTTATACTCGCCAAGTTCCACGTAAGCATCCACCATCGCTCCGTAAACGTCATGATTCCGAGGGCTCATTGCCTGCGCACGTTTCGACATTTCGAGAGCTTCGGCAAACCTGTGAAAATTTAGGAGCAATGCAGCTTGTAATTTTATGCCGTCAAAGTTGTCCGGGGCGACTCTAAAGGAATGTTTGAGCGATTCCTCTGCTCGGGCGTTGAAACTGAAATCTCCGGTCTCACGGGCTTTTTGCATGAATGCCGAAGCCAGCAAATTGTAACCAGCCGCACCAGCCGGCTGTTTTTGGATGGCACCCTGGGCTGCCAGAATATTGCGGTCAGCCATTGTTGACTGAGCAGCATTTACAGGCTGTAAAAGGGCCGCCTCAGGAGCGGTTTCAGGCTTGGAAATCGCCATGACTATTATGGCCAATACAATCCCGATGAGTACGCCCGGAACAATTATTTTGAGAAGCTGTTGTCGCATATCGGCAAACGAGAATTAATAGGTAAAAATTCGTAAGCGGCTCCCGATGCCGGTTGCCGCTCGCGAAACTCTATTGTTGAAGGTGTCAGAGGAGGCAATTGCCGAGACTTTCGCCTCCTCTGACCGTTAAATTAAACCGTCATAGTCCGACCGTTTAAAAATGAACCACTACGGACGTGGTGTTGGGCTCGGCGACGGACACGGCGAAGTGGTGTTTGAGGCACACTCGCGGCCGAGGTATGGAACCGAGTATCCGTCATAAGGCGACGCCAAATACGGGAACGTAGTACGGTATGCCTTATCGTTTTGATTAACTCCGTCTCCCAGCGCGTTGTTTGGCGACTGGTTGCAAGCAGCGGTCCCGCCGGCGCAAGCGTTGCCAGTAAGCAAAACACCAGCTGCAACGCGCAACGTGATATCAACGACATCGTCACCGACACGGCGGCCGTTCGGATAACCGCCGTTATCTCCAGCGATAACGCCAAGACGGTTTACGCTGCCCGGTGCAGTCGCCGGTATAGCGGTATTCAGACGTATGTACTCTGCAGGAGCCGAACCGAGTCCCGCCGTTGGGTCAGCCGGATCAGCCACGAACGGAAATCGGGTCGCTCCCGGAACGCCTGTCAGGAACACGCGGACAAGATCATTACGGCCCGATGTCGGAGCATCCAGCACTGCCGGGTAAAGGAAATTGATAAGGTTCACGGGTTCGACCGGACGTGCCGGTGTACCGCGAACAAAATCGATACGGTTTACATCCGTTGCCGGAAGCTGTGCGTTGTATAAATCCTTATCGTTTTCCGAAACTGTGGGCGAAGTGCCCATCGGAATAAATAATTCATTAAACAGCGGATTTCCCAATCGGGAAATCTGAACGCAGGCCGCGGATGGTGTCACACCACCCGGCGAACCGGAGGTTCCGCATGCCGAATTTAAGTCCTCGGTCTTGGAACCATTAATGTTCAGTACACGGGTTCCCGGACGGCTGGCCGTCGAATAAACACCGATTATAGCGGTCGGATCGGTTGGTCCTGTTGGCAGGCCTCCCGTACGGGTCAATAGTTGAGTAGGAATCTGAATTCCAATCGTGTGAACATTCTTGCCCGCAAGTGCGTCAACTCCGTTAGAAACGGGGAGCGGAGCGATATGAGCATTATTGAATGGTCGAAAACCTAAAAGGTCAAAGGCCGAACCGAGATCTACGTAAAAACCTTCTTCACGCTGGCCGGCAAATAGTTTGATGTCGCCGAATCCAGTCGGAACCGTCGCAATCGAGGGCTCGGCCAGATTGGTCTCGTAGTTCGGTGTCGAACGCGGACCAACGTTTACTGGCGGCGTCGGCAGGTTTGTGCCCAGCACGAATGTCGAGAATGTCGGCGTGGCCGGGTCACCCTGACGAATCAGTGCGGTGACATCCATAAACTGTTTGACGTTCCAATCCGGATCGGAAAGGCTATTAATCGTATTCGTATTGTAAAGAAACGTGTCGCCGTTGCCCACTACGGTGCGGAAACGGTACTGGATCGCAAGATCGAGCCTGCCGTCACCGTTGTTGTCGAACCGGATCTGGTAGAGCACGCTATCATCGAATTTGAAGAAATTCGGGCCGCTTGCGGGGCTTTGGTCGGGTATAAAATTGGCCAGCAATGTGACCGTATTCGGCCGGTCGGGGCTGACAAACGCGTAAACGTCCGTGCCGTCCGCTCCCGGATCGGTAGAAATGAGCGGCGCTTCACGGTGGCTGGATGCATCTACTGATGTTCCGGGCAATCCGCCGATAAGCAGCGATATGGCTGTGACGATGGCAATCGCCATGGTCGCAAAAGTCTGTGTCGATTTCTGCATTAACTAATCCTCCTTGCAATCTTACTGGTAGTTACCCATCCCGCACCTTAAAACGAGGAAACGCCGGGGGACGCATCAGTATGGGTAAAATTTTTCACAATCTTAATCGGATGTAAAGCAACTATTCACTTCAACCCAATTAAGCAGGGCCGTCTGGACATTTCGATCCAAATGGACGAACGAAACTTATTTCATCTAAAATAAGCCCAAAGCTATGATTCATAACGCGCTTTCGAAATAATTTCGAATGACGCGAATGATTGGATTCAATTGTTAACAATATTTTGTTAACGAGGAGAAATTTGGTTAAATTTATAATAAAATCGGATCAGTCTTGGTATGTTACTGTACACAAAAGTTCTTTTTTGCATTTGTCATAGAGCTGTAACTTCCGGTAAAACATATACATTAAATCATCATGTCTATAAGTAGAACGTTCGCGATTCGACCGCTCGGCCCAGCCGACGCCTCCATGATAGCGGCCTTTATGCGTTCGCAGTCGCCCGAATATCTTCGTTTTTTCTACGCGTTCAGTGCGGACGAATCAGCGATCGCGGCAATTCTGTCGGCGTCTAAAATGGATATTTATTCCGGGGTTTTTTGGAAGGAAGAACTCGCTGGAGTGTATATGCTCAGAGGATGGGACGATGGCTATGACGTTCCGGCGTTTGGCGTTTTGATCGATGAGAAATACCGCGGCGGCGCATTTATGCGCCTGGCCCTGGATACAGCGAAGTTGATTTGCAGACTATCCGGAGCGAAGCGGCTAATGGCGAAAATTCACCCTGAAAACGTGTCACCCAGAGGAGCGAGGAGGCTGGGGCTGATTCAAACGGACGTAGAAGAATCGACGGGAAATATAATCTATCATCTCGAACTCTGATTTGGCCCACCACTATGCGCTTGTTAAAACTAGGCATTTATCATCCGACATATCTGCTGAACTTTTACGGGCAGCGGCCGGAACTCGAATCGCGGACGTATGACCTGCAGCACCGCTCGCTCATAGACGACCGATACGGATCGTCAGATTTTTGGACGCGCGCGCTTACCAAATTAAATTACGAAACAGCCGACACCATCGCCAACGCCAAATTTTTGCAGACGACTTGGGCGAGTGAAAATGATTTAAAGTTTAGCGATAATGACTGGCTCTTCGAAATTGCGGCGGCTCAAATAAAAAAATTCCGTCCCGATGTTTTGCTGGTTGCCGACTATTCGACATTTACGGTTGATTTTCTCAAAACGATAAGGCGTGAATGTCCGTCGATTCGTCTTGTTCTGGGCTGGTGCGGGGCTCCGTATAACGATCTGTCGGTTGTCCGCGAGTGGGATATAGCGCTTTCGTGCGTTCCGGAAATGGTGGCGGATTTTCGTTCAAACGGCATTCGCGGCTATCATATAAATCATGCTTTCGAACCGCGTATTTTGGATCAGCTTAGTCCAAAGCCGGAGCCGAATATCGACTTTGCGTTCACCGGCTCGATCTTAAGACGCAATCAATTTCACCTGGAACGTGAGCGGCTGCTGCTTCATCTCGTCAAATGCACGCCGCTGCAAATTTGGTCGGATATAGATCGCCCGTCCTTCAAACAACGCGGCAATATATTCGGCCGGCGCAAGGCTTATGATGTTGTGGCCGCCGCACGTAAGGCCGGCATATCGGATCGATCATTAAATGCTCTTCCGCTGGTGCGAAAAATTGCACGTTGGAATGAACCGCCGGATGGGAAACAATTTATTGACAAACAAATCACGAATCGTACGCTGAAACCTATATTCGGCTTAGAAATGTTCCAACAGCTTAGAAATACCCGCGTTGTTTTCAACAATCACATAGACATTTCGCCCGTCAGCGCATCGAATATGCGGTTGTTCGAGACCACCGGAGTCGGGTCGTGCCTGTTGACCGACTGGAAAAAGAACCTGCCCGAATTGTTCGAGCCCGACAAAGAGGTTTTGACTTACCGCTCGGCCGAAGAGTGTGTTGAGAAGGTAAACTATATACTCGAGCATGAAGACGAAAGGCGCGCTATCGCCGAGGCTGGCCAACGCCGCACGTTGCGTGACCACACTTTCGGTAACCGCGCCGCGCGGATCGACGAAATTATCCGGGAATCTTTATAAGTTGATGAAGCCAATAATAAAAGTCGAAAATTTGAGCAAGCATTACCAACTCGGCACGCGCGGCAGTCCTTACACCACGCTGCGTGAGGCCTTCTACAAAAATCTGCGTTCGCCGCTGGCGTTTCTTTCGCAAAAAAATCGGAATGAGAACGGCTCCTTTTGGGCTTTGCGCGATGTCAGCTTTGAAGTCGGGCCGGGCGAGATCGTCGGAATAATCGGGCGCAACGGCGCCGGCAAATCGACTCTTTTGAAAATCCTCGCCCAGGTCACCGAGCCGACCGAAGGACGTATCGAATTATACGGGCGGGCGAACAGCCTTCTGGAAGTGGGCACCGGTTTTCACCCGGAATTGACCGGACGGGAAAACATATTCGTGAACGGCGCGATTCTGGGAATGAAGAATTCCGAGATAAAAAGATTGTTCGACCAGATCGTAGATTTCGCGGAAGTCGAAAAATTTCTCGATACGGCCGTCAAGCACTATTCCAGCGGAATGTATATGCGCCTTGCCTTTTCGGTCGCCGCTCACCTCAATCCCGATATTTTGATTATTGATGAGGTTTTATCGGTCGGCGACGCTCAGTTCCAAAAAAAATGCCTGGGCAAGGTCCACGATGTGGCAAAGGCCGGACGGACCGTTCTTTTCGTCAGCCATAATATGGCGGCGGTTGAAAATCTATGTGATCGCGGAGTCGTTTTGGACCACGGCGCCGTAACCTTTGTGGGAGAAAAAGACCGAGCCATTTCGCACTATCTCGAAAGCGTAAGTAAGAACATCGATTCGAATTTGAGAAGCCGCACCGACCGGACAGGGTCGGGCGAAGTGCTGATAACGTCGATTGAGATCAAAGACCTGAACGGCGCTCCGCTTTACAATGTTATGTCCGGCCAGAATATCGATATACATTTTCACTTTGAGACCCGGCAAAACTTTCAGGTATCGAACGTCGTCATGGGCTTCATGGTCAGAACTTATCTGGACGTGCCGGTGTTTTTGCAGCACAACAGGCTGACAGGCGACGAATGGGGTCATTTACCCGCCGGCGGAACATTCGTCTGCCGCATTCGACGGTTGCCCCTGCCGCCCGCAAGTTACCGTTTGGGCCTTAGCGTGATGTGCGGCAACGAGTATCTTGATAGGATGGACGACGCATGCGAACTGACCGTGATCGAAGGGGATTTTTACGGTTCGGGCGAAGTTCCGCCGATTTCGCACGGCTGCTGTCTGATTGACGCGGAATGGCGGCTTGTAAATTCTGACGGTTCAAATTAATTTTATGTTTAACGAAAAGTCGATACATCCGCATGAGTAATCGCAAGGCACTCGTAACACTCGCAATTGGCGATACGCATAAGCGATTGTGGCAGGAGAAATGTCAGCAGGGCTGGCGGAAATACGCGGACAAGCATGGTTATGACGTGATTTGTATCGACACCCCGCTAGATGATTCGACGCGTGCGGAGCAGCGTTCGCCAGCGTGGCAAAAATGCCTGATTCTCGGCCAAGAATCCATTGAAAAATATGAACAGGTAGTTTGGGTCGATGCGGATGTTGTCATCAATTTTGAGAACGCTCCATGCGTAGCATCTCAGGTGCCGGTCGATAAAATCGGGGCGGTCGATGCCTGGTCGATGCCTACCGCAGAGTTGGCACAGGTGGTTTTGGACCGGTTGTATGATCACTGGGGAGAAAGTTGTGTGATCCG
>JANMSP010000006.1:0-2764 GCA_031389475.1 Pyrinomonadaceae bacterium | reverse complement strand
ACCATTTCCGCAGGCGATTTTCGATCAATTTACTTTTGCTCCCATTGGAAGCGCGGGCAATTTGCCGCGAAATGCCGGGAACGGGCCAGGACAATTCATCTTCGATATAAACGCGAGCCGCGAATTTAAATTTATGGAGCGTTTTCGGCTGCGTCCCAATATCGAAATAGGCAATGTTTTCAACGCCACGATTTTCACATTCGGCTCAGAATTTATAACCCTTAATCCCACTAATGCTGAACAGCGTGTTAATTTTCAACAGGAATTTCTTGTTCCTTCAAGAACCGTTCGTAATCGCCAGATAAGGCTCGGCCTTAGATTCGACTTTTAGTATTGGAGTTAACCATACCCGCGATCGCCAATAGGAATTCTTTTATTGAAGAATTAACAGCCCTATATGAGGCTCTGCCACAGAAATAGGTATTATCTTTTACTGAACATGAAATTGAATTTCAATTCTAAGTTATTGAAAATAAAGCTCTTAGGTTGACATGCTATTTTATTACCGCTATTCTTGAAAAGTGATCCAGTTGGATTTGGGGTAAATATTATGGCAAGAGCGGAATTGATCGAAAATTTGAACAGGGCATTAAGTTTGGAGTTGGCGGGTATTATTCAGTATTCGCAGCACAGCTATCTTGTAACGGGAACTGACAGGGAAGTTTATAAGAAGTGGTTTCGTGATCAGGCGGAAGAAGCTCAGGACCATGCTGAGGTGCTTGGTGACAAGATCGTGGCGCTTGGCGGCATTCCGGGAGTTGAACCGGCGATGATCCGTCAATCGACCGAACTTAAGGAAATGCTGAAGCAGGATTTGGAGCTAGAAAGGGAAGCAATCGCTGTTTATATGGCGGCGTGGGCTTCGTGTGATGATAACGATCTGCCGCAGAAATTCTGGCTCGAAGGGCAGATCTCCGACGAGCAGATGCATGTCGAGGAGCTAGAAAAGCTGACCTCGGAACGTACGGCACGAGTTAATTCGGAACGGATTGTTTTAAGGGAAGTAAGCTAATGGAACGCGGACATCTTATCCGGCCGGAGTACAGACGCCGCGTCCGACCGCGGCGTCTGCGAACGCTTCTGCGCCGGGTAATGGGCAATGTAAAACAGACAATGGAAGTTAAGGAGTGATATCCGGCTTTTTTAATCGCTTAAGGGTTGTTCGCGTCGAAGCCGCGCTCATACGGACGGGGGCGTCCGGGCTCCGTTAAGCAATGTCGGAAATTCGAGAACTTTGGAAGTGATGATTTCTTCGCCGGAATCATCCTTTTTTCGTTTGATCTTAAGTCTCGCGGCGGTGATCACGCGGTGCAGTTCGTCGAGCATTTCAGCGTCGAGCGACATAGTTTTCTGTGTGCACCAACCGAGATCGTCCGTCCAAGTGGAAAGCTTAATGACGGTCTGGTCATCCTGAAGCGAAACATCGACTTTATTTTCCTCGGAGAAAACCGGGGCGAATTTGAATGCTATGTTACTTTGCATATTTGGGTAAAGAAACTGAAATTCAATTTCAATAAGAATTATAACAAAAAAAATCATTCCGTCAACTTTATACGCACAAAATCGGACGGAATGATTTTTTTATCAATGCAGTCTACTTTTTAGTTTTCCATTCAGCGACCGTTTTCTCGAAATTTGCGGTGTTTACCGCCGGAGTCGCTGCTTTGCCGACCTGAACGGCTTTTTCCCCGGCCGCGATCGCGTCCGCCATGCGGCCCATTTCAGCCAGGAGACGGGCACGCAATTGTAGGTTGCCGAACGTCTCACGGTTTTTTATCGATCCGTCCACCCATCCGAGAGCTTGCTCATAATTCGCGGCCATTTTTTGGCTCAGAACGTGATTCGCCATTTGCATTGGTACGCTGTTCAATAGCCGGGCATTTACATCCCCGATATCCACGGTGAACGGCACCGCGATCTTATCCCAGCGGATCGCGATTTGGGCGGTCGTGCCGGTCACGTTGTCGATATCGATCGACATTGTTTCTCGCAATTCAGCCGGGACTGGTTTAGCCGTTACGCGTATCGCATCCTGTTTGGCATCGTATGTAAAACTGCCCCATTGGTTCCAGGTCTTGTTGAAGATTATCGTCCAGTCGGATTCGGTCGGGATGCTGTGAAGGCTGTATTTTCCACGTGGCAGCTTTTGCCCGCCGATTGTCACATCGTTTGAAAATTCGATAGTGGTGGCATCGTCAGCACCGGTTCGCCAGACTTCGCCGTATGGTACCAAGCCGCCCCAGACCTTTCGCCCCTTTATATTCGGGCGGCTGTAAACTATAGAAACTTTCGTATCGCCGAGTATCTGTACGATTTCCTGTTTCTGGCTGGCACGAGGCAGCGTAAGCTGTGCAAATGCGCCGATGCTGAATATCGCCGTCATCGCGAGCAGTAAAATTAGTTTTTTCATCTTTCCAGTCTCTCCTTGGCTCTTTGAATAAATATCTTGATCATTTCGGTGATTCTTTTGCTCATTTCGCTGCTGATAAGGCTTTCGCCAGCGATCCCCGCGAGCATGTGAAGTTCGCGGGCGGATCTGCGCCGAAGTTCGACCATCTGCGAAAATTGGACTATTGTTACATTCTTTGCTTTTTCGAGAAAATCGGCGGAATAGCGGAGGAAATTCTGCGTTTCGACAGCGATCGGGAACCATTCGACGCGTTCGTCGGAATTTTCGGCAAGCTCGACGGCGAATTTTTGCGACATCGTGCCGACGACCGGCAGATCCGCGTCGATCTTCCAATGAGTAATGCCCTTTGCATCT
>JANMSP010000535.1:0-4726 GCA_031389475.1 Pyrinomonadaceae bacterium | reverse complement strand
CTGGTTCGCGGGTGCGTATACCCAAAAAAGGCCACGGCGGGCGTTTAGGAGCCGAACCCGGCGACCTGTTTATTTTAACTAATGTCGGCAAACATAAATTCTTTACTCGCAAAGGCGACAATATTTATGTGATCGTGCCATTAAGCCTTCCTGAAGCCGCTCTGGGAACCAAGATTGAGGTTCCGACGGTCGAGGGCAAAGCGCAATTAAAAATTCCACCAGGTACTGAATCGGGTCAAAAATTTCGCCTCCGTGAACGGGGATTTCCGAGTTTGAGAAATCCGACGCTGCGTGGCGACCAGTTTATCGAGGTAAAGGTAACGCTGCCCAAAGTAATTTCTGAAGAAACGAAGGAAGTGTTGAGGCAGTTTGAAAAATTGAATCCTGAAAATCCTAGAAAATTGATGGGCTTGGAATGATTCGTTCTGAGTTCAAGCTCTAGCTTGTCTCTTACTAAACAAACACGCACGCTAAAGCGTAAACTCAGAACTCCGGAAAATGAAGAAGCGAGTAAAAACATATACCATTAGCGCCGTGGCGGAGCTTTATGACATCCACCCGCAGACCTTGCGACTATATGAGCGCGAAGGATTGCTCAAGCCGTCACGCTCGATTGGCAACACTCGTCTTTATGAGGACGGCGATCTCGAACGTCTTGAAATAATTCTGTCCCTAACCCGTGACCTCGGTGTAAACCTTGCAGGTGTCGAGATCATCCTCAACATGCGCGAGAAAATGTCGTCGATGCAACGCGAATTCGAACGCTTTTTCGAATACCTCAAAACCCACGCCGGCGAATTCTCGCAGCAGGTTGAAAGTTTTAATCAGACAGACGCCCTGATCCCAATTTCCCGCTACCGCCGCGTCCAGTACACCGAGGTCATCACGGACGAAGATTAATCGGTTTTCCGTTTGACTACGTCGCGTATCCGTTTTTTCTTTTATACAAAATCAACTTTACTGCATAATAGGAAAAAACAATGAGCAAAAGAATTATTTGTTTCGAAAGATTCTGAAAACATCATAAAAAACTTATAAACCTCTTTTCCGGCTTTACACCCAAAACCGTTCAGGCTATCATCAGCAAGTCTTTAATCCCGTTCATCAAAATAATTCAGGAGTACTTAATGAGAAACCTCTTTGGAAGGCATTTCCTCGCCCTCTTTTCGATACTTGTGTTCGTTTTGGCCATGTCCGCACAGGACCTCGACGAAGTTACGATTTCAGGCCGAATCGCGGATATTAACGGTCAATCCATCGCGGGAGCTTCCGTTACGGCGACCGAAGTCCAGTCCGGTGTCGAACGAACCGTGACCACCAACGATGAAGGCCGCTTCCGCATCATTGAACTTAGGCCCGGCATTTACAATTTGAAAGTGACGGCAAGCGGCTTCGGTGCCCAAGAAAAAATCGATCTGCAAACCGTCTCCGGCCAGAACGTCCAATCCGATTTTTCGCTCTCGCCTGCCAATGTCACCGCCGAACAAACCATCATCGTTACCGATGACGATGCCCCGCTAGTCGATACAACCCGAACAATCGTCGGCGGAACCGTAACCCAGCGTGAGATCGAAGAACTTCCGAATAATTCGCGGAATCCGTTGGATCTGGTTTTTACACTCGGCGGCGTAACGGAAGAGCCGTTGTCCACAAGAGATTTGGCACAGGATAAGGGAGATCGCGGCGAGGGTTCTCCGAGTGCCACCACTGAAGAAGCTGGTATTTTTTCTCTTTCAGGCGGAGCCGCTTATTCAAATAATATTACGATCGATGGCTTGGACAACAATGACGACCGGGCCGCTACATTTAGATTTCAGCCTTCGCTCGATTCGATTGCGGAAGTGCAGGTCATCACGAATCAGTTTTCTTCGGAGTATGGGCGGGCGTCCGGCGGACGTGTAAATTTTCGGACCCGGGCCGGCGGCAAGACATTTCGAGGCCGGGCTTCGTACTATTTCCGGGATGAAAGCCTGAACGCTAACACATGGCGGAATAATTCGCGGGTTCGTGCCGCGGGAGTAAAGAACAATATTCCGGCGTTGCAGGAACATATTCCCTACATATCACTCGGCGGGCCGGTTCCGTTTGAATATTTTAACAAGAAAACGTTCTTTTTCATCGGGTACGAATATCAAAACCTTATCGAGGAAACCATTATCGACACTTTTGTGCCCGTCGCACAAAATTCAAGATATGCGACTCCCGCTTCGACCGAACCCGGCTTCCCAGTTTGTGAGCGCCCAAATATTAATGTCCAAAATCTACCAGGTCTACCTGTTTCAGTTTCCCCTTGTCTTGGCAGTACTACCCCTGCGAGTCCGATAACCGCCGCGTTTCTCGCGCCTTATCGCGAACCTGTTCCAACGCCCCTTCGTAATCACATTTTTACGGCACGAATCGACCACAATTTTACCGATACTAACAATATTACATTCAATATCCAATATGGAAAGCGTAACGATTTCCGGCAGTTTAGCGGCGGCAGCCGCCTTGCGGAGGCATTGGTCGGGAACAGTCGTGACACGAACGCGTTTTCGGTTATTCACAATTACGTATTTTCTTCGCAACTGGTCAATCAAGCCAAATTTCAATACTCGACACTAAAACCGCTCGTCGTCAGCGACAACGACCTCAGCTCCCCAGTTGTATTGATCTCGCTTCCATCGTCGCTTGACCGGGGCACAACTCTTACTGCCGGATCGTCCACAACTGGCTCCAGCGACAGAAAGGAAGATCGTTGGCAGTTTCAGGATTCGGTAAATTATGTTCTCGGATCACATTCGATGAAATTCGGTGTCGATATCCAGCGTGTAAATTCGCTTTTTATAGACCGTGGTGATGCGACCGGAACCTTTAATTTTCCGACTGCTTTCGCATTTCAGAACACTGCTCTCTCACGGTACAGGCATAACTTCGGAACGTCGTCGAAACAATCGAACATCTACTCCGGAGTCTTTTTCCAGGACGAATGGAAGATCAAACCAAACTTTTCACTAAGCTACGGGCTGCGCTATGAGAACGAAACCATAATTGATGACAAGAACAATTTTGGCCCTCGGCTAGCTTTTGCGTGGGACCCGCTCAAAAACGGCAAAAGTGTAATCCGTTTTGGCACGGGCATCTTTTATAATCGGGCTCTGCTTCGTACGATTGATGATTATGTGCTAACAACAGCTTCAGTCATCTTTGATACTAACAACATAACTTCCGGCGGCCCACGTGACGCTGTTTTAAACCAGATTAACCAACAGTTTCCCGCTCCCCTAACGCAGGCAGACGCACAGCAGTTGTGCACCCAAAACAATCTTACCTGTGGAACTGCCGCATTCGGCCGCATTCTGGATCCTACTCTGAAACTTCCCGAAAGCTATCAGTTCAATGTGGGATTTGAGCGCGAGATCGGCAAAGATGTTGTTTTTGAAGCAAATTATACCTGGAACAAGACTGCTCGTTTATGGCGCGAATTCAATTCGAATGCCGTAAGCCTTGAAAAATTAAATAGTGTGACCGGCGGCAGTTTTAGCGATCTTTCCGGCTATTTGCTTTCACAGTCGTTCAATAATGCTGTAGTTGGCGGAAGACGCCCTTTTTATAATGCGTCGGGGGCCAGGGATGTTATCAGATTTGCCACCTCATTCACGGCGCCTCCCATGGGCGATCCAAGCAGATGTTCCAGCGGCGCCCCTCCGCCCACTAATCCCGATCAAGGCGGTTGCCAAATAATTAACGGTGTTCCAACAACGATTATTAATCTTAACAGCCAGTCCGCTCTCAGCAGCAGTGCCCCGATTACGGCAGCCCTGGCCGTTCTGAATCAATTCCGCCCGGACCCGGCACGAACTCAGCTCGAGCAGCTCGCTTCGATTGGAAATAGCCAATACAACGGATTGATCCTTGAGCTGCGCCGCAGATTTCGTCCTCTTGGATACGGGTTCTCCGCTTCCGCCCGCGTTGTCTACACGCTTTCCAGCCAGATGGATGATGGGATCGTCAACACATCGTCAGCACAAGTTTCGGGTGATTTTGCTTCGGAATGGGCACGCGGGCTTCAGGACCGGCGTCATCGATTCGTTTTCTCCGGAATTATCGAAACGCCGGACTGGTTAGGAAAACTCCGGCTTTCTCCAATCGTGCGTCTCGGATCGTCGGCTCCGTTTAATCTCTCGGCGGGCGGTGTTGACCGGAACCTGGACGATGTAAGTAATGACCGGCCGAATTTTAGCGGAGATACGTCCACGATAATTTACCGGAATCCTGGCGAAGCTTTCCCGCAGGAACTTTTTAATTCGCTCACGCGGCCCATGATCGGAACCATTGGCGGAAATCTTGGACGTAACGAAGGAACGGGGCCGAAACTATTCCTCTTTGACCTGAATGTTTCAAAGGAAATCAAATTTAGCGAGCGATTTAAACTTCGCGGTAACATTGAATTCAACAATGTTTTAAATAGCAGGGTATTTAGCTTCGGAACTGGTTTTATTAATGCAACTGATCCCCAGACGACATTTCTTGTGCCTTCAAGAACTTACCGGCCGCGCGAGATACGGCTCGGTCTAAGATTCGACTTTTAGTTTAGTAAGCACACTTTCGCGATAGAATATTCATTTGAAGCAAAAATATACTGTTGGACTATTTTACGGTCAATCGGAAGTTATTACGACATAATCTAGATTGCTCATTAGTGAATATGAAATTGAATTTCAATTCTAAGTTATTGAAAATAAAG
>JANMSP010000504.1:0-11404 GCA_031389475.1 Pyrinomonadaceae bacterium | reverse complement strand
TGTCGTCGGATTTGAGCCGCGTTACGATTTTCCGGTCAATGAAGGGAAGCTCTGCCCAAAAGGCGTCACGGCCTATTTACAAGTTCATCATCCGGACCGGCTGCTTTATCCGTTGATCAAGCGAAACGGAAATTTCGAACGTGCAAGTTGGGATGAAGCGCTTGATCTGATCACATCCAAGTTCAAGGAGGTTCAGGCTAAATATGGGAAGGACGCGATCGGAGTATATTCTGGATCTTCGCTGACAACGGAAAAGACATATTTAATGGGGAAATTTGCCCGTGCCGGTCTGGGTACGCGCTACATCGATTACAATGGCCGGCTTTGTATGGTGTCGGCGGCGGCCGGCAATAACAAGGCGTTCGGGATTGACCGGGCCGCCAATCCTTGGAGCGATATTCCGCTTGCCGAGGTTCTGGTACTTGCCGGTGCGAACTGCGCCGAGACATTTCCCGTTCTGAACAAATATCTCTGGCAGCAGCGTGACAACGGCGGCAGCTGGATAGTTATCGATCCGCGTGAAACGCCGACGGCGCGTCAGGGCGATCTTCATCTTCAATTAAAGCCCGGCACCGACGTGGCAGTCGCGAATGGAATGCTAAACGTTATCATCCGCGAGGGCCTAATCGACGAAGAGTTTATTCGCTCAAGGACAAATGGATGGGAAGAAACACGGGCTGCCGTGGAAAAATTCACGCCGGATGTAGCTTCTCAAATATCGGGCGTACCGGCTGCAAAGATCGAACAGGCCGGGCTGCTTTACGGGCGGGCAAAAACCGGAATGATAATGCACGCCCGCGGCATCGAGCATCACAGCAACGGCGTCGATAATGTGCTTTCGTATATCAATATCGTTCTTGCGACCGGCAAGATCGGTGATCCGGGACGCGGCTATGGAACAATTACCGGCCAGGGAAATGGCCAGGGCGGTCGCGAGCACGGCCAAAAGGCTGACCAGCTTCCTGGCCAGCGGTCGATAAATGATCCCGAACACCGCAAATATATTTGTGATTTCTGGGACCTGCCGGAAGAAGAACTTCCGCAGGCGGGCGTCTCGGTTGTCGAGATGTTCGACAAAATGCGCGAGGGCGAGATCAAGGCGTTTCTTTCGATCTGCAACAACGGGATGGTGAGTTTGCCGGATATCAACAATATCCGGCGATCACTCGAAGGCCTTGAATTTAATGTCAATATCGACTTTTTTATGAGCGAATCGTCGCGTTACGCCGATGTCGTTTTACCGGGCACAACCTGGTCCGAGGACGAAGGCGTGACAGCGAGCGCCGAGGGCCGTGTCGTGAAAATCAACAAAGCCATCGACCCGCCTGGCGAGGCAAAAGAGGATTGGTGGATCATCAACGAGATCGGACGCCGGATGGGCCGCGAAAAGTATTTTGACTTTAATAGCTCGCGCGCGATCTTTGATGAGATGCGTCGGGCATCGAAAGGCGGAAAGGCCGATTACTTCGGCATAACCTACGAAAAGATAGATAAGCAGAACGGTGTCTTCTGGCCCTGCCCGACCGAAGAACATACCGGAACGCCGCGGCTTTTCAATGATAAAGAATTTTATCACCCCGACAAGAAAGCTAAATTTCATCCGATCGAATATTTCGGTGCGGACGAAAAACCGGATGAAGAATTTCCGCTGATATTAACGAGCGGCCGAGTGGTTTACCAATATCTGTCAGGGAATCAAACAAGGCGGATCGGATTTTTGGTTCAGCAATGCCCTGAGCCATATGTTGAAATTCATCCTGAAACAGCAATGAAGCTGCGGGTAAATGACGGCGAACGGGTCAAGGTCATATCGCGCCGCGGCGAAGGCATTTTCCCGGCACTCGTCGTGCGGACGATCCGCCCGGATACAATATTTATCCCATATCACTGGGGCGAACAGCTTGCCGTTAATCAATTGACGAATCCGAAACTTGATCCGACGTCGAAGATCCCGGAATACAAGGCGTGCGCCGCACGGATAGAGAAAATTCATTCGCGCGAACTACCGATTCTCGGCAAAGGCCGCAAGGGAACATCGCTTAGTGAAGTGCAGAGAGGAAAATAGCGAAAAAGCTAACTGGCTTTTTCGAGTGTTTCATTCAGTAACTGGTTAAGGCTCATATTTTTCGCGGAGGCGAGGAGCGAATATTTTTGATGGATTTTAGGTTTCAAACGCAAAACAAGTTTTCCGGAATATTGCTTCGTCGGCGAAACGTTCTTTTCTTTGGCAAAATCAAGAAAAACACGCAAACTAATTTCGCCTTCTTTTCGCAAATTCTCTATGCTGTCGGCGTAAAAATCCGCACCTCCGTTCAAACCGTTAAACTCGCCGCGAAACATTTGAATTTCGGGATCAAAACTGATAACCGCGCTGTAATCGCCAAATTTCATGACATTTTTCATTTTACTACTCCGTTTTCGTCAAGCCATTTTCTGATTGATTCAACCGCGCCTTTGTCGGTCGCCGGGCTTGGGTGCGGGCGGTGGAAAACTCGAATTTCGCCGAACAGAAAAACCCGGACGCGCGAACCTTCGGCTTCCGTAATTTCAGCGCCCATATTTTTGAAAAGCGATTCAATATCACTCCACCGGATGTTGCCCGAAACCGGCCTGGCGAAAATCAGTGCCAGAGTTTTCCGGTGTTTGTTGTTCATCATGGTTATAATACTAAATACTGATACTAGGTTCAAATAAAATTATGAAAGAGACAATGTTTATTGACCCGCAACGCTGTATCGGCTGCCGCTCTTGCGTCTCGGCCTGCCGCGAATGTGATACGCATAAGGGCTTTTCAATGATATTTGTCGATTACATCGACCGGGCCGAAACTACCGCGACAATGCCGACGGTTTGCATGCACTGCACGGAACCGACCTGTGCGCTTGTCTGCCCGGCGGACGCGATCAAGCAGAACGAGGACGGCGTCGTAATGTCCGCGTTAAAGCCGCGCTGCCTCGATTGCCGCAACTGCGTCAATGCCTGCCCGTTCGGCGTACCGAAATATAATTCAGCAATGCATTTGCAGATGAAATGCGACATGTGCTACGACCGCACATCCGAAGGTTTGGTACCGATGTGTGCGAGTGTTTGCCCGACCGGAGCTATCGCCTTTGGAACTTATGAGCAGATCGTGCCGCTTCGCCGGACAAAGCCGGTCAACGCTCATGTTTTCGGCAATCAGCATGTCGAGACCAAGGTTTATTTGATGCTTCCAACGGATGCGGACGAAGTTAGAGTGGACGGCTGCGGCGTTTTTGAAGGCCGCGTGGCGGTCGAACCCGGACAGCGGGCGCCGGAAGAATCCTGGATCGATACACAAGTCGAAGAATCGGACAAAAGCAATGAATTCTAACTATTTGAATGAAAAAACGGTTGAAGGCGTGCTTGCGACAGATCGCGACGCGGCGAACGAAATATCCGGCGAAAACACCGTGCGTGTCGCCACGGCGGGGTATCAAGCCGAATTTCCCTATGAACGTGACGAAGAAGCGCAGGTGACGCGTCGCGAATTCTGCAATTTCCTGTTCCTGACATCATCGGCCTTATTTCTCGGCTCCGCCGGATTTGCGGGCAAATTGGCATACAACGCGAGCTTTCCAAAGAGTTTCTCGCCGATGAAGATCGAGGGAGCCGAAGCCCTTGCACCAGGCAACGCCCTTAATTTTCATTATCCAAAAGAAAATGACACGGCGATCCTGATACGCGCGGCGGACGGCGGGTATTACGCATATGAACAAAAGTGTACGCATCTCACTTGCCCGGTCTATTATTCAAAATCGAACGACCGGATCGAATGCCCGTGTCATGAGGGCGGTTTTGATGTGCATACCGGCAACGTTCTTTATGGGCCACCACCGCGGCCGCTCGATCTGATAAAAATCGAGATTCGTGACGGCGGCGAGATCTGGGCCGTCGGAAAAATAACAGGTGGTGAGCATGAATCAGCTTGAAGAACGAGAGATAAAGCCGGTTGAAACGGCTTCCAGAAATATCCAAACCGGAGGCCGCACGGCGATCTGGCAGGCACGGCTTGTTTTGCTCGTAATGATAAATATCGCGCAGCTCTGGATCTTGTCCGCGACGATCGAGGCCGCGCTCGCCGCTCATTATAAACAGCTCATTCCACTGGTTATCGCTTCCGGCGTGTGCTGGCTTTTAGCGTTATCGATATTTTTGTGGTGGAAGCCTGCCGAAAAACGGCAAGGTCCGCAGCAGATTGTCCGGAATCGATGAAACAGAAGATTATTGGTTTCGACCAGGACGATAGTCTGGATTGGCGTGCCCAACTCGCCTGCGGTCATTACCAGCATGTCCGTCATAATCCGCCGCTGGCAACGCGTGAATGGGTGCTGAGCGAAACGGGCCGCGCCGCAAAGATCGGCGAAACGCTCGAATGCCGCAAGTGTGACGAAATGAAGCCGCCCGATTTTAACGTTCCGGATATTAACTCATGACCGAAAAATACAGACCCGGCGCTCCACGCGCCCTATTTCTCTCAACAACCGCGTTCGCAGTGTCCTTTGCCGTTTGGGGATTGCTCGCCGCACTTGCCCCGACGTTTACACAGCTATATAACCTTTCGGCAACGGAAAAGAGCCTGATGATCGCGGTGCCGGTTCTCCTCGGTTCGATCGGCAGGCTGTTTTCCGGAATCCTTGCCGACAAATACGGCGGACGCAACGTGTTTGCCGCTTTGCTGGTATTTTCGGCGGTTCCCGCCATTGCTATCGGGTTTTCAACCAGCTTCACACAGCTCATAATTTTCGGATTATTTCTCGGCATTGCCGGAACTACCTTTCCGGTCGGTGTGGGATTCACTTCGCGTTGGTTTCCTCCGGAAAAACAGGGAACCGCGCTCGGCGTGTATGGGATGGGAAATATCGGGCAATCTGTCGCGGTTTTCTTTGCTCCCGTGCTCGCGCTCCAGCTCGGCGACTGGCGGACCGTATTCTTTATATTTGCGGCGGCGACATTTGTCTGGGGCATCGTTTTCTATGTCCTCGCTGACAATGACACGACAACCGCACGGCCAAAATCGCTGTCGGAAAGCCTCAGCGTATTAAAGCGTTCAAAAATTGCCTGGGTACTATCGCTATTTTATTTTCTGACATTCGGCGGATTCGTTGCACTTGCATTGTATATGCCAACATTCCTGCGCGAGATTTTCGCTCTGACTCCGACAGACGCCGGTGCGCGCACAGCCGGATTCGTGGTGCTCGCCACGCTTATGCGGCCGGTCGGCGGTCTACTCGCGGATAAGATCGGCGGTGCGAAAGTGCTTGTTTTCGTGTTCTCGGCCATAGCTATCTTGGCTCCGTTCCTAAGTTTCACGACCATCGGTTTATTCACGGTCGGTGCTCTCGGCTGTGCGGCTGCACTCGGCCTTGGAAACGGCGCGGTTTTTAAGCTCGTACCGCAATATTTTGCAAAGGAAACGGGAACGGTCACCGGCCTCGTCGGAGCATTCGGCGGGCTTGGGGGATTTTTCCCGCCGATGGAACTCGGCTTGGTGAAAGATGCGACCGGCAGCTATACGATCGGATTCGCTCTATTTTCGCTGTTTGCCATTGGATGTCTTGCAGTAAATTATTTTACCTTTATTCGCGGCGGACCGAATGGCACTGCACCGCCCGAAAATGCATGAATGCCTGGATCAAAATTCGCTAAGGTCGGTCTAGCGGTCCATAGTCCGTCAACGGCAATATCTTCGGTGTTGAGGACAACTACCCAGCCGGAAGTGTACAGCCTTCCGCTCATGTTCGTTAAAGATTGTTATGACAAAGGATGTCGAGGGTTTTGTCTTGATTGGCGGCGCCAGTTCCCGTATGGGCCGCGATAAAGCGGAAATGTCTCTCGGCGGGCAAAGATTATTCGAACGAGCCGCTTCCGCGTTAGATGGTATTTGCCAGGGCGAGGTCACACTGGTCGGAAAAGCTGATTTTGATCATGACACTCCTATTATTAGCGACATTAGCATTGATCCATCCAATCAGATAAGAGCGTCGATCTATGGCCTTTATACAGCCCTCGCATTCGCGAAAACAACCTGGATCTCCGTCCTGGCCTGCGACCTGCCTTTTGTGACCAAAGATTTGATGGCAAGGCTTGCCGAATATTGCTCGAATGAGTTTGACGCAATTGTGCCGGCGCAGCCGGATGGGCAGCCTCAGCCGTTGTGCGCATTTTACAGACGTGAAGTGTCTCTCGTCGTTGTCGAAGCAATGGTTAGAAACGACGATTTGAAATTACAAAGACTTCTGTCCCGAATAACCACGAGGTTTATAGAATTCGACGAGATCGCGGATCTCGACGGTTCGGCCAATTTCTTCCTTAACGTCAATAAACCCGAAGACTATCAAGCTGCAATTGCGATTGCGGCGGGTTAAGCTGACGCGGCGAATGCTTTGGCGTACACATCCTGGATTATCGCCGGGTGGGCTGTAGCCGAAGCCATTAAAGTCGGCCGGTAGAAATAGATGAACCACTCGCCCTGCTTTCGTTCTTCGGCCCAGCTCGCAAATCCTCTGCGGGCTAACATATCACGCAGCGGTATCGGGTCGAACGGATGCCGCAAGAGTAATGTCTGACTTGGCTGCTTGAGGCTGACCAGTCCTTTGGCTATTGCCGGCATCGGATCGCGTTTTTCGTCCGCTTGCGGCATTAGATCAACAAAAACGACATTTGCATCAATATCCTTCAACGTAGCGATCTCTACAGGTTTGACCGGATAATTCTTGTCGGTATAAAGAAAATCTTCCTGGCTGCAATGCAAAAGTTCTTTAGAAAGTTCGGCTTCATTTTCCCCGACCGCAAGATTCAAAACATAAAGCATTTCCGATAGAGGAACCCGTGCGATCCTGGCCGCTTGCGACACCGACACCCTGCCGGCCATTGCCCGCCGCAGCTTCGGATATTGCAAACGCTCAAACTCCGGCGCCAGCCAGATCAATGCCGTAATCATCTTCTCTTCATCAATCGCAAGAACTTCTTTTATCTTTAGATCACCCGTAATTTTCATTTTTATACCCCTTTAATCTTTGGCGTAGATACATCTTGGCCCATACAAAAGATGCATGATGTGATCTAAGTCACCTTCACTACATTTTTTGTGGTTTTCTTCCCGGCAAGTTAAGATTTCAGTAATGCCGGATGACAAAATAACAGTTTTTAAGCAAACAGAGCTATTTCGGGATCTTGACGAAGCGGTTCTGGAAGTTTTGGCGAAGCATTCGATCTTAAAACATCTGCAGCGAAACGAGATACTGTTTTTGGCAGGGGAACCCGCGAAAGGGCTGTACGTGATTGCCTCCGGGTCGGTGCGGGCTTTCCGTACAAGCTCCGACGGACGCGAGCAGGTCATTCATGTAGAGAAAGCCGTCACCACCATCGCGGAGGTTCCCGTGTTTGACAATGGAAATTACCCTTCGACCGTCGCCGCGGAGGAGGAGACGACACTTTACTTTCTCAGTAAACAAGACGTGATCAAAACCGCTACTGCACATCCGCAATTGGCCCTCGCCGCGGCCAGATTGATAGCTTCACGCCTGCGTCGATGCGCGGAACTTGTTGAAACACTTTCGCTTCGTGAAGTCGGCCAAAGGCTTGCCAGCGTGCTACTCGACGAAGCCCGGAATAATGGGATTGAAACAAGCAACGGCATCAAGATAAAATTGCGGCTAACCCACAACCAGCTCGCCGCAAGGATCGGCACAGTGCGCGAGGTAGTAACACGAACTTTCATCCGCCTTCAGGACCAGGAACTGATCGTCCACGACGGAAAGGACATACTGATACCGGATCTGCAGGCCGTTGCCGCGTACGCTGAATCGGCCAGAGATTAGAATAATTATTGTCAGGGAAAGCTAGTGCTGTGTAACCTAAGTTCTTGAAGTATTAGCCACGAATTGCACGAATGACACTAATCGGTTTTCTTTTATTTGTATGATCCGTGTAATTCGTGGCTAAACTATTCATACAGTTCTTCAGGTTACACGGCACTAGTCCTAATTGCAATCATTAGCGCAAGTCTGGCGGATACGGTCAAACAAGACCGTATCCGCGTTTTCATTTAGGAACCTTTTATGAATCTATTACCGGTATTCGCCGATCATTTAAGATTCTTCTTAAAGAATTCCAGCGTACGATCCCAGGCTAGTTTGGCGGCGACGGCGTCGTAGCGCGGGGTTGTGTCGTTGTGAAAGCCGTGCTGTTTGCCTTCGTAGGTGAAGGTTTCGAACTTCTTTTTGTTTTCTTTCAGAGCGGCTTCGTAAGCGGCGATACCGGCGTTCACGCCCTGGTCGTTGCTTGCGTAATGGAACATCAGCGGTTCAGTTATTTTTGACACATCGGCGACACCGGCCTGGCGGCCATAAAATGCAACGCCGGCATTAAGATCTTTGCCCAGGCGAACGGCAAGCTGATTGACCATCCCGCCGCCGAAGCAAAAACCGACCGCGCCCAGTTTACCCTTACTGTCGCTCCGTTTCTTAAGCCACAGGGCCGCTGCGACAAAATCCTCGGTCATCTTTTTGCCATCCACCGTGCGAAACAAGGCGACACCTTTTTGTTCGTCGCCGGGATAGCCGCCGACCGAGGTCAAACCGTCCGGAGCAAACGCCATGTAACCGGCCTTGGCAAGACGCCGCGTCACATCTTCGATATATGGATTGAGCCCCCGATTTTCATGAATAACGAGCACGGTGGGGAGTTTTTTCCCCTTCACGGGACGTGCCAGGTAACCCTTGATCGACCCGTTTCCGGCGGGCGACGGCACTGTTTCGTAGCCGAGCTTAAGGTCCTTATCGTCCTTCGGCACGGTCTGGGCCCACGCAAAGTTTGGCGTCAGGCTCTGAAAGATCGCCGCGGCCGTCAGCCCGCCGACGGCGAACTTCCCGATGCCGCTGAGAAATGACCGCCGGTCAATATCGCCGTGCTGGTACTCGTGAAAAAGATCCAATAATTCCTGCGGATACTCGTCTGCGGTTTTTCGTTCCATATATTCTCCTGTTTGAAAAAGAATACTTGACGCCGTAAGCTCGGTCAAGACTCGAGGCCGAACCTTATTTTCGCTGGCTTACCGCTTGGTAGCGTGATAAAAACATTGATTGTAGTGTTCAAAAATGTTTATATATTAACAGGCAGTCTGGCCTTGAAATCCTTCACGGCTTCCCATCTAGTTCTATCACACAAAACAACAGGAGTTTTTATGCTGAAGGCGATGTTTGTTCTTCTTCTGATCGCTACCGCTTTTATTGCCGCGGGGCTTGCTCAGTCCGCCCCGAATGTAACGCTTCGCGTTGCGGTAGTGGATAAAGGCTTGAATCTTAAAAATGTGCCGAAGTTCGGTTTGCTGATACGTAAGGCAAATGATTCGAGCTTCGCGGAACAAAAGGTTTCAACGGCTTTCGACGGCTCGGCAGCGATTTCGCTTGCCGCGGGGGACTACAAAGTCTTGTCCGCGGAGCCGATCGTTTTTGAGGACAAAGCTTTTAGTTGGGAACAGGCATTTAAGGTCGAATCAGGAAAATCGGTAATCGTCGAACTCAGTAATGACAATGCAAATATTGCCGCGGGCATTGCTGCCTCGCCGCGAAGGCGGGTAAGCCAGGCGGCCGAGCTTTTCAAAACGCTCCGCAACGGCGTCGTTACGATTGAAGGCGAGCTCGGTGCCGGTACGGGTTTCATAATCGACAAAAGAGGCCTGGTGCTGACCAACCAGCATGTCATCAGCGAAACGAACGAGATTCGCGTGCGTTTCGATAAGCACACCGCCGTCCGGGCCCGCGTGCTTGCGACGGATGTGGAACGTGATCTCGCAATCCTGCAAATTAATCTCGAAGTATTTCCCGAAAGCAGCATACTCAAGATCGCGGGCGGGAATCCGGCCGAACCTCCGCTTTTCGAAGGCGAGGAAGTGTTTTCCATCGGCAGCCCGCTGCAGCAGGAGAAGATATTAACGACCGGCATCGTCAGCAAACTCGAAGCCCGTGCGATCATCTCCGACCTCGATTTCAGCGCCGGAAGTTCAGGCGGGCCGCTATTCAATTCGCTTGGCGAGGTCGTCGGCATCACCACTTTCAACGTAAAAGGCACCGACGGCTCCGGCCTTTCGGGCATAGTGCGAATCGAGGAAAGTGCGGCACTGATCGCGAAAGCCCGCGAAATGGCCGAAACCAAGGGCACGCCGAACGGAAAACTCATGCCGAATTTTCCGGAAGGAATTTTCCCGGTCGAGACAATAAAGACCGCTCTCAACCGAAAGGATTTCCCGGTCAAACAATATCTGGCGGACGTTAAAGATTATCAGATAAAGTACATGACGCCCGTTTACAAATTTTATGCGATAGAGAAGGACCGCATCGATTCCGTCAAAATTCGCGAAAAACGCAACAAGGTAAAGGGCGGGTCGGCGGATATGTTCCGCGACCTGCGTTACTGGAGCGAATACGCCGGCGAATTAAAACCGGTGGTCGATATTCTCGCTCTGCCCGAAACGACGCCGACCGGCAAATCGATGCTGTTGAGCGCCGTCACGAATGCAACGATCGGCTATTCCACGCCATTCGACCTCAAATACAAAGCCGATTTCGCCGAAATGAAGCTGATGTGCGACGGCACCGAAGTAACACCCATCCGCCGCAACAAAACCGAGATCGGCCGCGACCTGCAGAATTATTACAAAACCAGAAAACGCTTTACCTACGCAGGCGTCTACTCGTATCCGTACGATATATTTGCCCCGGGCCGGTGCGCCGTCATGCAGCTACAGGTTTTCTCCGAAGAAGACACCGAAAAACCGATCACCAGCACAGTCCAGGAAATAATAAAAAACCGCCTTTGGGCCGATTTCGCCGACTTCCGAACTCGTGCGGCCGTGACACCATAATTGTTCATTATCTTGTTAGTACCGCGAGCGACAGCGACCGGGTTCTTGCCAACCGTATAAGAACCCAGTCGCTATGGCTCCCGGTTCTGACCCGCCTGCTAATCCTTCACCGACCACTAGGCCATCTTACCGACGGTTAATAGTTAATTAAAAAAAATAGCTTGACAAAGTTAATTGTAACTCTTAAAGTTACAAAAGTAATTCAAATTACGGAGATCAATTAAAATGACAACGAAAACAATCGCACTTATAACCGGAGCAAACCGCGGCATCGGATTCGAGACCGCACGCCAGCTTGGAGCGAAAGGCATCAAGGTCCTGATTGGCGCACGCAGCGAAGACAAAGGCCTCGAGGCCGAGTCAACTCTCAAAAACGAAGGCATCGATGCCGAATTCATCCATCTCGATGTCGACGACACGGCGACGCACAAATCCGCCGCCAAATATATCGAATCGACCTACGGCAAGCTCGATATTCTCATCAACAACGCCGCGATCTTCCTCGACGAATTCAGCGAC
>JANMSP010000444.1:0-14773 GCA_031389475.1 Pyrinomonadaceae bacterium | reverse complement strand
AAAACTGTATTCGCCGAAAAACGAGCTGTGGGCCATCGCGCCCGAAATCAAAAGCGTAATATCGCCCTCGATAGTGCAAAGAGCGAACACCGCGTAGATGCCGTATTGCTCGATAATTTGTGAAAGATGATCCATACAGGGCTCACCGTAGAGTATCTTTCCATCGTGTTTCACAAATTATCGAGCAATACGGCATCTACGCGGTGTTCGCTCTTTGCACTATCGAGGGCGATATTACGCTTTTGATTTCGGGCGCGATGGCCCACAGCTCGTTTTTCGGCGAATACAGTTTTTTCAAAGTGTTTCTGGCCGGGATGCTCGGCGGAATCGCGGGCGATTGTGTCGGCTTCGCGGTCGGCAGGATTTTTCACGAAAAAGCGAAGGATTACCGCTTTTATCAAATCGCCCAGCCGAGGATTGAAAAACTGGTCGATAAATTCGGCGTGTTCGCTATTGTGATCTCGAAATATATTTACGGTATCCGGGCCGCGATGTGCGTATTTTACGGGATCGGAAAGATGCCGTTCCTGCGTTTCATCACGATCGACGCGATTAGCTGTGCGGTCTGGGCGTTGATACTCGCGGGAACGGGATACTTTTTCAGCGGTGCGATCACGTCGATCATTGGCGATTTCAAACAGATCGGCATCGCGTTGTTCTTCCTGATTCTTTTTGCGGTGATCGTGATTTATGCCGTCGAAAGATTTTGGCTATCGGAGAAAGTGGAAGAGGTCAACCCCGAAACTCTGCACAAGATCGAAGAAAGGCTTCACGCCGTCGAAGAAGTCGCCCAGGAAAAACTCCATGATCTCGGCGAACGCCTGCACCTGACCCGTGAACCGAACAAGTCCGATTCGGAGTCCGACAAAGAAAAACAAGCGAAGGAAACTTCGAAAGCCGCTAAAAGATAATCGCCCCGCTATTCATTTTCGATCGCTTATAAGTTAATATATCCAATCATCCTGAATGCCTGAGTTACACATTTGAATGCTTTCTCTTTAAATTGCCACTAGCTTTAGCTAGTGGTTTCGATTAAATATTTCCTAGCTTTAGCCGAACGATTTAAGCTAAAGCAAAAAGGATTTGAATTTATTATTCGGCTGAAGCCGCTTTTGTTTTGAAGACTTCCACTAGCTAAAGCTAGTGGCAATTTTAACCGCCATTATGATAATCGAAACATCCGCGCCGACCCGAGTCGATCTTGCCGGCGGCACCATAGACATTCCGCCCCTCTTTTTGTTTCACGAGGGAGCAGCCACCGTTAATTTCGCGATCGACCTGCTCGCTAAATGCCGCATCGAGACTCGTGACGACGACCAGATTATATTGGAATCGATCGACAGAGGCGTTAGTTTCGAAACTTCGCTCGATAAAATGAGCGAACTTAAAAACGAGCCGCGTCTCGAACTGCTGTCGAAGCTCGTCTATTTCTTCAAACCCGAAACCGGCTTTCACATGACGACCGATTCCCAGGCTCCTGCCGGTGCGGGCCTTGCCGGTTCGTCCACGCTGAACATCGCCTGCATCGGAGCGCTCAACAAACTCGTCGGCGAACGCTATTCGCCCGACCGATTCATCCCAATCGCCGCCAACGTCGAATGCCAGGTGATCAAGGTCCCGACCGGTTTCCAGGATTATTACTCCGCCCAATACGGCGGCGTCGCGTCGATCCATTTCGCCCCCGAGGGCATGACCCGCGAAGCCCTCGATATCGACACTAAAACTCTCCAGGAACGCATCGTTGTCCTCTACACCGGCGAGCCGCGAAATTCCGGCACCAACAACTGGGAGATCACCAAACGCCACATCGACGGCGACCGCGAGCTTTTCGACGTGTTCGAAGGCATCCGCGACAGCTCGCTCGAACTGCGTGCGGCGTTGCTCAATTCCGATTGGAACGCCGTCGGCGAGATCCTCGCCTTCGCCTACCCGCACCGCAAACGCCTCTCGCCAAAGATCACCACGCCCCAAATGGACGTGCTGATAGATAAAGCAATGGCGAACGGAGCCATCGCCACCAAAGTCTGCGGCGCCGGCGGCGGCGGCTGCATTGCCTTCTTCTGCGAACAAGGCCGCAAACCCGAAGTCGAACAAGCATTGTCCTCAGAACCCGGAGCGGAAGTGTTGGATTGGAATCTCAGCACCGATGGATTAGTGATAAGTGTTTCCGAATCCGAATCGTCCTCATCTTCGCCGCTAACTCGGTAAGAAATCCCAGTCAGTACCGAGAGCGATAGCGACCGGGTTCTTCAAACTCAAGCAGCAAGGCTTACAATTCAGTCGTCGGAGTTCTGCATTCAGTCGTCGGAACTTTGGATCTTGTCCTCGGAGCTTTGAATTCATGCGTCGGAGCTCCGAATCCTGTCGTCGGAACTCTGGATTCGTGCAATTCTGCTCTGGATCCTGTCGTCGGAACTTTGAATTTATGTGAATCAGCCTTCAATTCAGTCGGCGCAGCCTTGCACTCGAGCAGATCCGCTTAGTATTCAGCCGTCAGATTGCTTTTGCCGGTCCGTTTATGGCAATATCTCACCACTTTGCTTCTATCAAAGGATTTTGAGTCAAACAAACAAATGAAATTAAAAACAAAGTTCCTAATTAAGAAATGCTTATGTTTCGCGTTTATCTGCTCGTTTTTGGTAGCCGCAAACTCAACCGTTATTTCAGCACAAACTAAACCGGACGATACCGCTTCTTCCATTTCCAAGATCAAAGCCAATATCCAAAAACGCGGAACAGGCGAAAAAAAACGCGTCGAAGTGAAGATGCGGGATGGAAAAAAGCTGAAAGGTTATCTTAGTCAGGTCGGTGAAGATTCGTTTACTTTAACTGACCGAAAAACCAATCAAAGTTCCGTAATCGCATACCGCGACGTTGCAAAAGTAAAGGGCGGATTATCCGGCGATACTATTGCGCTTATAATCGTCGGCAGTGCGGGAGCAGCGGCGGCAATCATAATAGGCAGTCTTTTCTTAAAGCGTTGCAGAAATGAAGGCGGGTGTTAGTCGGTTTTGCCGCAATTTCCGATAAATTCATGAGACCGGCGTCGGCAAATGGCCGGTGTAAAATCGTGGGCGAGAACGTATCCAAGATTCAACACTTTAGGGAGATAAGCCGTGATAAGAAAACTTCTGTTCGTTGTTGTTATTTCCACCATGTTTTTTAGCTTTGCGCGAGTTATGGAAGCTCAAACTAAGCCTGCACAGATTCAATCCGGGGAAGATAAAAATAAGCCCAGGATCGTTGCGTTAAAGTTCGGTGAAACTGCGGAACTTGTATACGATGCCGGATCGGCGAGATTTCTAGTCAATAGTGAAGATACCAATGGCGCGTGGTCGCTTGTCGAAGTAAAGGAAATGCCCGGTTATCGAACGAATCTGCACCGGCATAACAATACGGATGAAGCATTTTATGTACTGGAAGGAGTCCTCACGCTAAAAATTAACGATAAGGTTTCTGAATATCCAGCCGGTTCGTATATTTTAGTTCCGCGAGGAACAGCACACGCACAAGGGAACTTCGGAAAAGTGCCGGTCAAGATCCTGATAACATTTACGCCGGGCGGATTTGAGCAGTCTTTCAAAGACAGAATCGAGCTTTTCAAAACAGTAAAACCTGACCATCCCGATTTCCGGAAAAAGCGGCAGGAACTGACGAAAAAGAGCATGGTTGACGTGGAGCCGTTAGCCGTGGGCGACTGGCGTAATCAAAAATAATTTGAATGACCATCACCGCGGCACTGGCGGCTTTAACCGTCATTGTCACGTTTTAATGACCTAATCCATCATTTAAGAAATGTTATTTCCTGTCACAAAATCCCCGGATGCGGTGTTTTCTCTTTAGAAGAGCAATTTTTCAAACATAAAACATCATATACGGAGGTTTCTTAATGTCTATTACTACGGTTCTAAAACAAGTCGTTCTTTTCGGTATCGCGTTAGGTTTGGTTATTTTCAGCACTATGGTGCTGTTCGGGCAGGACAAGGCGGCACCCAAGGCGAACCACAATGGCAAGTACAAAGTTTCCCGCGATTTCTGTACGGACAATAATTGGTCGAACGGCGAAAGGGTTTCTTTCAAAGAAGTCCGCGAGATGACGCTTCCCGGTTCGGGTTCGCTGCGGGTTGATGGCGGCAAGAACGGCGGCGTCAGCGTCAAGGGCGAAAACCGCTCCGACATTCTCGTCAAAGCCTGCGTCAACACTTGGGCCCAAACCGACGAAGCCGCCCGCGCCATCGCGGGCCGCATCAAAATCGCTACAAGCCCGGAAGTACGGGCAGAAGCTGACGGCGATTCCGACTATTCGGTTTCATACGAGATCCGAGTTCCGCAATCCACGAATCTAAAATTGAACGCCCACAACGGCGGTATCTCGATCAATTCGGTTGACGGAATGCTCGAATTTGAAACAATGAATGGCGGAGTGAATCTGCAGGATGTCGCGGGCGATGTGATCGGCAAAACAACCAACGGTGGCGTCAATGTTAAATTGTCCGGCAGCAGTTGGAAGGGCAACGGATTGAACGTCACGACCTCAAATGGCGGCGTGAATCTTACGCTTCCGTCAAATTACGCCGCAAACATCGAAACCGGCACAGTCAACGGCGGATTCAAAAGCGACATTCCAAGCCTCAGCATCACGACCGAAGAAGTAAAACGCGGAGAATGGCCCGGCCACAAGCGAGAAAAACGCATCTCCACCAGCTTAAACGGCGGCGGAGCACCTGTGAAGGTAATCACTACCAACGGCGGCATTAGAATCAATTCGGCAGAGAATGAATAAAAAGAAGGCTGCGTTCAAATTGAACGCAGCCTTTCTTTTGCTGGAGCCCGTACGCCCTCGTCCGGATGAGCGTTGCTTCAACGCGAACAAACTTTTGGCGATTAGAATCTTTGCGGCTAAGTTGCCGCGTTCGCGGACTCCGCAGGCGGACAAGGTGTCCGCGTTCCCACCCACAGGCAGTCAAGGTGTCTACGCTCCTAAGTCGCCATCTCAATCGCCTTCGTCAGCGACCGGAAAATGTCCCGGCCGTCATTCGATCCCAACAGTTCCTCACAAGCCCGTTCCGGGTGTGGCATCATTCCCAAAACATTACCTTCTTTATTGCAGATACCGGCAATGCTCGATAAAGCTCCGTTTGGATTCGACGAGGCATTCAATTCTCCGTCCGGGTCGCAGTAACGAAATACGATCTGCCCATTCTCTTCCAATTCGTTCAACGTCGCCTCATCGCAAAAGTAATTCCCTTCGGCATGTGCCACAGGCAGAGACAGCACACGGCCTTTTTCCGATTCGCTCGTGTAAGGCGTGTCACCGTTTTCAACTCGAACATGGACATGCTTGCAAATAAAATGCAGGTCAGCGTTTCTCATCAAAGCTCCCGGTAGCAGCCCCGCTTCGCATAATATCTGAAAGCCGTTGCAGATGCCGAATACGAATTTGCCCTTCGCCGCGAAATCCTTCAACGCATTCATGACCGGAGAAAACCTCGCCAAAGCCCCGGCACGCAGATAATCGCCGTACGAAAACCCGCCCGGAATAAGGATCGCGTCATATGCGCTCAGATCCGTTTCCTTATGCCAAATAAAATCGACCGGCTGTCCGATGTGCTTTGACACGACATGATAAGCATCGTGATCGCAATTCGAACCCGGAAAAACTACAACACCAAATTTCATAATAATGGTTAGTGGTTAGTGGCTAGTTGTTAGTGTAAATACAGAAGATTTTTGCATTTACCGTTTAGCACTCACCACTATGAAACTATTTCCACTCTATAATCCTCAATAATCGGATTCGCCAGCACATCCTTCGCGATCTGCTCGGTTGATTGCCTTGCATCAGCTTCTGACACGGACGGATCGAGTGCTATCTCGAAATACTTACCCTGCCGGATATCGCTGATCGATTTGTGGCCCAGCAATTCAACGGAATGGTGAATTGCCTTGCCCTGAGGATCGAGCACGCTTGGTTTGAGTGTTACGTAAACTATCGCTTTCATAATTCATCCTAAAAGAAATTGTAGATTGTTACGCAAACCGTTGTATAAATCAACGTCTTATGATAACTTTCACAAGACTTTTCTTTACATATAGCAATTGTAATTAGTTCACCCCCTAAAGTTAAAAAGGAGAAAATTTTAATATGCAAAATATGTCAGGTGGTAAAACCGCACTTGGAATGGATACCGGCATTGGCGTTTTAATTTCGTATTTCGGCAATCTGGCCTGCGGACTGCCGCTAGGCCTAGTTTTCAGCATCCTCGTAATCGTGCAGGATAAAGTCAATAAGGTTTCACGCTTTCACGCGTTCCAATCGCTCTTTCTTTTAGCTATTGGGGCCGTGATTGGAATTCCGATAACTATTCTCTTCCTTATAAGCTTTGCCGTCGATTACGCAATTGGGCTTCCGATATTTATGATTTTGGCGGTCTTATTGACCTTGGTTTTTTCTCTTGCAATGCTTTATTTCGTTGTGATGGCTGCGATCAAAGGCTACAACGGCGAGATCTATAAAATCCCGGTTATCGGGAATTTTGCTGATAAATATTCTTCGTAATTCTTTCACCGCTGCAGGAAAATCAATGAATTACCCAAATGCAGCAGCCTACTTTCCTGGAAAATTACAAGCGGTTGCAATTATTCAGACCGTAGTCGGGATCCTCGAAATACTCGCGAGCATAATTGGCGGCATTTGGGTGCTAATGGTGGGAATCGTGACGATGGGAATCGGACTGATTGCTCTGCCGATTCCCTTTTTCTTCCTGATCGTTGGAATTCTTTCACTCGTTTCCGGGATCAAGGGACTCAACAAAAACCCCGCCTACGGCCTCTCCATGACGGTTGCAATCGGTCAAATGCTGCTATTGTTCCTGTGCGATTTTCTCAGCTTTGGCTGCGGGCTGACCGCTTTGATCCTGCTATTGCAGGACGAGGTAAAAGCTTATTTTCGCTAATGGGAAAATACTCTTGTGAAGACCTTCTCCACATTTCGAAGATAATATTTCAAATTAAAAACACGGGCGATTTCTTCAGGAGACAGCTTCGAAGAAATGTCCGCGTCTTTATTTATTAGTTCCTGATATTGACCGCCTTCGTCCCAAACCTTCATTGCGTTCCGCTGTGTCCAGACGTAAGCATCTTCCCGTGAAATTCCCTTTTGAGTCAGAGCG
The DNA here is from genome assembly GCA_031389475.1 of Pyrinomonadaceae bacterium. Taxonomy (GTDB): domain Bacteria; phylum Acidobacteriota; class Blastocatellia; order Pyrinomonadales; family Pyrinomonadaceae; genus OLB17. The sequence continues at coordinate 7,601 of JANMSP010000444.1, read as the reverse complement.
AGCATCAATTGCCCGCTGAAAACCAGGCCGCCCGTCAGATGGAGATTCTTGAGCATATTTTCGGGATAGACGATAAGTGTGTCGAGAAGAGATGTCGTTTTTGAGAGAATATAGTCGAGGGTCGCGGACGAATCGGGCAGCACGATGCGTTCGGCGGATGAATGCGAGATGTCGCGTTCATGCCAGAGAGCGACATTTTCCAGCCCGACGATTGAATTCGCACGAACTGTCCGGGCCATTCCGCAGATTCTTTCGGATAATATCGGGTTTCGCTTGTGCGGCATCGCGGACGAGCCTTTTTGGCCAGCCTTAAAGTATTCCTGTGCCTCGCGGACTTCTGTTCGCTGCCAATGGCGTACCTGCAGTGCAATTTTTTCCAGCGTCGAAGCAATTATCGCCAGCATGCATAAATACTCGGCATAGCGATCGCGCTGGATCACCTGCGTCGAGACATCCGCCGCCACAAGCCCCAATTTCTCGCACACGCGTTCTTCAACATCCGGTGAAAGATGAGCAAAAGCACCGACCGCGCCGCTAATTTTACCAGCAGACACGCGATCTTTCGCCTTCACAAGCCTTTCCCTGTTACGCTGCGTTTCCGAATACCACAATGCCCAAACCAGCCCAAACGAAGTCGGCTCAGCGTGAATACCGTGGGTGCGGCCGATCTGCGGCGTATCTTTGAATTCAAATGCCCGGCGTTTCAGAACTTCCAGCAGAGCATCCGTTTTTTGCAATAAAATATCGCACGATTCTTTCAGCAGTAGAGCATTTGCGGTATCGACGACATCGCTCGATGTCAGGCCGAAGTGTACGAAACGGGCCGCTTCGCCGATATTCTCGGCAAGATTCGTCGTGAAGGCAATTACGTCGTGGTCGGTCGTTTTCTCGATCTCCCCGATTCGTTCGACGGTAAAAGCGGCCTTAGATTTTATTTGCTCAACGGCTTCGCGCGGTATCGTGCCGTCGTCCGCGTGTACTTCACAAACGGCGATCTCGACGTCAAGCCATTTTTGAAACTTATTCTGTTGCGACCAGACCGCTCCCATTTCGGGCAAGGTATATCGTTCGATCATATTTAGGAGGTTTTTGCCACTTATTACACAAATGTCACTAATGAAAACGTATAAACTTTGTTCGTGTCATTCGAGTAATCAGTGGCTGACTTCATCCACAACTTCTTCACCGAGCTTCTCATTCACACCCGTATTTCGATCACCTAAGATATCCTGAATATAGACCATTTGCACGAGCACCATTAGCACCGCCAGCAGCGGCGTTGCCAGCACTAAGCCGAGCCCGCCGATCATAACACTAAGGGCAAGCTGAAAGATAATAGTCAGTGCCGGCGGAAGTTCGACCGTTTCCCGTTCGATTATCGGCGTGACAACATTACTTTCGATCAATTGAACGCCGATATACAATGCCAAAACGTAAACGGCTGTGATCGGGCTATCAATAAAAGCCAGCAGAATCGCCGGAACAGCCGACAGAATCGGGCCGAAATTCGGAATGAAGGACAGCAGCCCGGCGATCAAACCCAATGTTAACGCAAGCGGAACTCCGATGATCGAAAGGCCGATCCACGTCAGGATGCCAATAAAAATCATCGATCCGACCTTGCCGATCAACCACCATCGAAGCGTTTCGCCGATTCCTACCAATACCTCGCTAGCCCGTTGACGGCGATCAAGCGGAAACATTTTGACGAAACCGTTGGCATAAAATTTTGGTTCCGTAGCAAGATAGATCGCAAGCAGGATAACAACAAAAAAATTACCGATTGCTCCCAAAGTCGATGAAAAAAATCCGCCGAGACTGGAAAGAAAGCCTGAGTCGGTGATCATTTCTGTCGCTTCCGCGGTACTCGGCAATTGCTCGATGATCGTTCTGCCCCAACCGTACTGCGAGAGAAAGTCCCCGACTTTTCCTATCGAAACCGGCACTTCCTGGCGAAGATGCCTTACCTGCTCGGCGACGCTCGGAGCGAGAAGCGCGATTGAGCCGGCCAGAATACCCAAAAGCAGAACCGAAACGATCAACACGAGCCAGCCTTCGCCGATCTTGATGTAGCGTCCCGCCAAATCAGCAAGCCCACGCAGAAATATCGCGAGCAAAACCGCCGCGAACAATAGCAGTACAATATCGAAGGTGTAATAAAGCAGCAGCAGCAAAAGAAGCGCGAAAATCGCGACGGCGGCCGTTATCAGGACGCGTTCTACGAATGTACGATGGGTTTTCGGTTCTGGAGTCATCTTTTAAATAGTGGTTAGTGGTGAGTGGTGAGTGGTAAGTGAAGAGTAGGAGGGTCTTTTCTTGACTCACCACTCACCACTCACCACTTACCACTATCCGCTTTCCATTTACCAATTCATCAAATTATCCGCCTATCTATCAAAAGTTCCGCGTTCAAAATCGCCGATCCGGCAGCGCCCCGCACCGTATTGTGGCTGAGCGTTACAAATCGGTAATCGAACACATTATCGGGGAAGATACGGCCGACGGTGATGGTCATGCCGTTGCCGTTATCGCGGTCGAGCCTCGGTTGGGGCCGGGTCGGTTCGTCGGTCACCTCGATGAATGCTTTCGGTGACGAGTGAAGTTTCAAGTTCGGAAACGCACGCATTGCTTCGACGACATCTTCGAGCGTTGAATTCTTCTTCAAATTCACGCGGACAGAGGCCGTGTGGCCGTCGATCACATTAACGCGAAAGCACTGTGCCGAGACCGTGAAATCCGCCTTTTCTATCGCTCCGTCGATAAATTTCCCCAGTATCTTCTGCGATTCTATCTCGACCTTCGGCTCTTCGCCGGCGATGTACGGCATCACGTTATCCGCGATGTCTAGCGACGAAACGCCCGGGTATCCGGCGCCTGATACGGCCTGCATTGTCGTGATTATCGCCGATTCGACGCCGAATGCGCGATGCAAAGCGGCCAGCGGCGGGGCGAAGCTCGCGACCGCGCAATTCGGATTCGTCACGATAAATCCTTTGCCGAAGCCGCGTTTCTGCTGCTGCGTTTCGATTAAGCCAAGATGTTCGTGATTAATTTCGGGGATGAGCAGCGGAACGTCCTCGTCCATGCGGTAGCTTGACGAATTGCTTATGACCGGAAAACCGGCACGGGCAAATGCTTCCTCGGTTTCGCGGGCGACGGATGACGGCAGGCTTGAAAATACGATCTCGCAGTCAAGCTGCGGTTCGATTGGCTGGACGACAATATCGCGGACATATTGAGGAATCGTTCCCGGCAGCTTCCACGCGCAGGCTTCCGAATAACGCTTTCCGGCCGAACGGTCGGATGCGGCGAGGGCCGTGATCTCGAATTGCGGATGCCCTTCGAGAAGCTGGACGAAACGCTGCCCGACCGTTCCTGTCGCTCCCAAAATTCCGACGCGATATTTTCGGCTCATAAATTAACAAAAATGTAAGTTTAGATGAGCAGGTAAAAAAAACCAAATGGAGCGCGGACACCTTGTCCGCCCGCGGAGTCCGCGAACGCGTTAGGTTGCGGCAAATCAAGCTCGTCGCTAAAAGTTTGTTCGCGTTGAAGCAACGCTCATGCGGGTGAGGGCACCCACGCTCCAATCGGGATGCGGGCGAATATTACGGTTCCCTTTCCGGGTGCGGATTCGATCTCGAGTGTGCCGCCGAGTAACATGCACCGTTCGCTCATTCCGATCAAGCCGATTCCCTTTCCGGAAGCGTGTTCCACCGTACCGTTTTCGGTATCGAAGCCGGCACCGTTATCTTCGACGATTAGAATAAGGTTCGCGTTTCTAAAGTCGAGCTGGACGGTTACATTCGTTGCCTTCGCATACTTTAAAACGTTGTTGAGCGCTTCCTGGACGACGCGGTATAGATTGATCTCTATTTCCGCCGCCAGCGGCTCCGGGATCGCCGGAGCCGCATGAAACTCCGCTTGAATATTATGGTTTGTCGACCATTCGTGCACAAAATTCTGCACCGCCGCGACCAGCCCCAGGTCATCCAGAGCGGTCGGTCGAAGCTCGAAGGTCAAAAAGCCGACATCGGTGTCGATCTGCTTCGCGTATTCCTGGGCCTTTTGCACATGTTCCGCGAGCTCCTCGTGACCATTGGCGGCCGACGCCATGGCTTCCAGCTTCAGCCGCAGGGCCGTGACCTGCTGGCCGAGCTGATCGTGAAGGTCGCGGCCGATCCGCCGGCGTTCGTCTTCCTGAGCGGTCACGATTTGATGCAGGATTCGCACGCGCTCCTCTTCCACTTTGCGTCTCTGCCGGTTTTCGGCTGTTAAACTCTCGTTTACCTCCGCCAGTTCGGCTGTTCGTTCGACGACACGCTGTTCAAGCTCTTCGCGCGTTCGCCGTAGATCTTCCTCCGCCCGTTTGCGGTCGGTGATATCGGTGTGAACGCCGACCCATTCACGAATCATGCCGTTGCCCGCGAATACCGGCACCGCGCGGACCGAACACGTCCGCCATTCCCCGTCGCTCCGCCGAATCCGGTGTTCGAAAACAAACGGCTCTTTCCGTTCAAGCGCTTTGCGCCAGCCGTCCATCGTTGCCTTAACGTCGTCCGGATGAACTACGTCCGTCCAGCCGTAGCCCTGATATTCATCGTAGGCCTGGCCCGTAAAATTTTCCCAGCCAGCCTGCACGCCTTCCATTTCGCCCTGAGCGTTGTTGCTCCAAACCAGACTGTCGACCGCGTCGACGGCAACACGAAAACGTTCATCGCTAAGACGGAGAGCCTCCTCGCTTCGAATGCGTTCGCTAATATTGGTAAAGAGCACGGCAACCTTGCGGCTTTCCGGCCCGCCGACACGGAAAGCATAAAGATCGAACCAACTGGCATCCATATCTTTCGCCGGGTTTACAAACCGGACCGGTTCGCCCGTCAACGCAACCTTGCCGTAAATTTCAAACCAGTATGATTCGTGATCCGGCAGCAGATCCCGCACAAGTTTGCCTGTAACGTCCTTCATTCCGGCGTGCTTTTCGAACGAAGGATTGACTTCCAGGAATCGCCAATCGACGGCCTTTCCGCTTTCATCGAATATCATATCGAGAATACAAAAGCCTTCGTCGATCGCATTGAACAGTCTGCGGTATTTCTCTTCAGACGCACGCAGGGCTTGTACGGCCTCGCGGCGTGCGGTCATGTCGCGCCCGACCTTGACGTAACCCTGCAGCGCGCCGCCCTCATCCGAAAGCCGCGACATTACGCCCGAAACATAGAACCGCGAACCGTTCTTCCGAATGTGAAAGCGCTCGTCCGCCGCCCGTCCCTGCTCGCGTGCGGTCTGCATTTCTTTTTCGTCAGCCCCTGACGCCCGGTCCTCCGGCGTAAAAATAATTTTGATCGGTTGTCCGGCCGCTTCCTGCTCCGTCCAGCCGAACATCTTTTCCGCTCCCGGATTCCAGTCGGTTATAAGTCCCTGGGCGTCAGTGGTGATGATGACAAAGTCGGCAATGCTGTCCATCATCAACTGCAAGCGTTTGTCCGAGTCGCGCAGTGCGTCTTGTGCCCGTTTTCTCTCGCTGACGTCCTCGATCAGCGCATAAAAGCCTTTCACGCTGCCGTCTTCGCCGATGTCGGGCACATAATTGATCGAGGCGTAGATCTCGCCAATGCCTTTGTACGGCATTGTTTGCTGGAAACTGGATGCTTCGCCGGCGAGCACTTTGTCCATTGCGGGACGAGCTATCTCGTACGCCGCGTCGCCGATTATCTGGCGGACGCTGCGCCCGACGACGTCTTCCTGGGCACGCCCGAACCAGTCGGTGTAAGTTTTATTTACGTAGCGGAAGCGCCTGTCCGCATCGACGTATGACATCAGCACCGGCATCGCATCCGTGACAAGCTTTAACTGGTTCTCCGATTGCCGCAGCTTATCTTCCGTTCCCCGGCGTTCAACGGCGAGAGCAGCCGTTTTGGCGAGGATCTCAACCGTCCGGCGTTCGAGATCCGTCGGCTCGCGTTTTTCCCGGAAATAAGTTCCGAACGTTCCGAGCACTCGCCCGTCGGCGGCGATTATCGGCACGCTCCAGGCTGCGACGAGGCCGAGTTCGATGGGCAAATGGCTGAACGCCGCCCATTTCGGCTCGGCGGCGATGTCGGGAGTTATAACGATCTCCGAAGTTGCGGCGGCGGAGGCGCAGGTGCCGACGTCAGCACTGGCCGCGAGGCCGTCGATCGCGTCGAGATAATGCCGCGGCAGGCTGCGCGAGGCCGCGTTGCGCAGCCTGCCGTGATCATCCAGAAGCATAATTGCCGCGACCGACAAATCGCCGCTTGTCTCTTCGACGATCCCGACTAGAAACTCGAGCACTTCCGTGAGCGTGTGTACGCCGACGACCATCTCGAGCGCCTGTTTCTGTGTTTCGAGCAGCATCTCGGCGTTCTTGCGTTCGGTGATATCGATACCGACGGCCTGCACTTCGGTCGCCCGTCCGTCCGCGTCGAATGACAGGCCGATATTCGACCAAAGCGACCACCGTACACCCGCGACTGTCACCAAACGGTTCTCAATTCGCACATTCGGATTGTCAGGCGTTAATTGAGCGAGCATTTCCTGCACATGCGGCCTGTCTTCCTCATAAACAAAGTCCCAGATAGTCGAAGCGGTAAGCAATTCGGCCGTGGTGCCGGATGCGTTGACGTATGCCTGATTGACGAAGATAACCTTTCCATGCGGATGAAACCGGCATACCATCTCGGTCTGGCTTTCGACGACTGCGCGGTAACGCTTCTCGCTCTCACGCAAAGCTTCATCGGATATTGTGCGTTCGATGCGGTCGGCGGCTTGGCGGGCAAGCACGTCCAGCAGCCGGAAGTCGCGGTCTGTCGGACGATGCGGCCGCTCCCAATGGGTCGAGATCATGCCAAGCACGACGCCCGAACGCGAAACCAGCGGCGTCGTCTGCACGGCTTTGATACCCGTACTCAGATAGGCCGCCTGGTCATTGCTGCCCGCCATCCAATCGCATGCTTCTACATTATCGACGACGACGCGCCGGCCCGACTTCAGGGCCATTCCGCAAGTGCTTCCCGAAGCCGGCTGCACCCAGTGCCAGAACTTCGCGGAGGCCTTGTTAAACCCGCGGTGGCCAAGGAGGCGAAGCTCGCCGCCGTCGCCGTGCTCGGGCTGGTATAACTGGATGCTGGCGAATTTCGACCGCATTATCGCCATGGCCGCGTCGAGGATCTGTTCGTAAAGGGCCTGCGGATCGTCTTCCGAAATGAGGCTGGTGCTTACTTCCTGCAGCTTCTGAGTCGCCGACAGCTCCATCGCGAGGCGCATCTGACTTTCGGCAAGGGTCGTCTGCTGATTGCGGGCGATTTTCAGTTCGCGTGCCCTGTATTCCGTCTCCTCGAGACGACGGGCCTCAAGTTCGGCCGCTGCTTTCACCCGTTCGGTAATATCGCGGGCGATAGTCGCGACGCCGATCACGCGGCCATTGGGATCGGTAACCGGCGAAAGAAGTATCTCGAGGTCGATCTCCTCGCCGCCCTTCATGATCCGGACGGTATCGAAAACCTCAACGATCTCGCCGTGCCTGATCTTATCGATGTTTTCGAGCAGTTGTACGAAATCTTCCGGGAGCGTCAGCATCG
>JANMSP010000334.1:0-2641 GCA_031389475.1 Pyrinomonadaceae bacterium | reverse complement strand
GAAGGTTGGAAAAAATCGCCCTTACTAACGTGCGGGCTTCTGCACCCCCAAAAAATGTCTGAAACCAAGGAAAAACGCTACAAATGGCGACGCGAAGGCTATCGCGAAAATACCAAAGGCCTGCTGATGGTCAATACCGGTGACGGCAAAGGCAAAACCACGGCGGCCCTCGGAGTTTTGGTGCGTGCGGCGGGACGCGGAATGAACTGCTGCCTGATTCAATTTATGAAGGCGAAAACCGACCGCTACGGCGAGCACGAATCGCTGGAACAGCTCGGCGTCGAAGTTCATACGATGGGCGACGGCTTCACCTGGGACACCAAAGACACCGCGCAGGACATAAAGACTTCCGAAGAAACATGGGCTCTTTGCGTCGAGAAAATGCGAAGCGAAGATTACGATCTGCTGGTCTTCGATGAACTTGTTTACGTTTTGGATTATAAGTTTCTCGATACGGAAAAGGTGCTTGCGGAGGTAAAGGAAGTTCGAACTAAACAGCCGAATCTGCACATCATTGTTACAGGCCGAAACGCTCCTGCCGAGCTAGTCGAAGCTGCCGATCTTGTGACGGAAATGAAGGAGATCAAGCATCCTTTCCACGCGGGAATTTATGCGCAGCAGGGAATTGAGTTCTAGTATGGATTTCTACCCTAATTTTATTGATAGGTAGACTGGTCACTCGAGGTAATCAGATCTTCAGGCTATGCCCATCTATTTGTGGAAAAGCTTTACTTTACCGTAGTCCGATATAACGAATCGCGGCTATGCCGCCGCTCTTCTTAGGCTGGTGCGGCGGCATAGCCGCTGGTCGATGAATCAGAATTTCAACTGGCATTTGATGGTCTTTTTGAATTCTACATCGAGCCAACTAGAGTCAGAATTCCAAATTTTATGAAACTAGAGATCGAAAGACGAAAACCTCAGGGTCTCACCGATTATTTCGCTCTATCGGTTACAACTTTCGGCGTCGGATATGGGCCGATTATGCCGGGAACCTATGGGTCTGCGGTTGGGATTTTGATTTATCTTGCGATTACTTTTGGCGAAACTGAAGCACTATCTTCACTTTCCTTAAAAGGCTGGCGTCTCGATCAGATCGATGCTTGGGTTCACGCAATCATTCTGGCGGCGTTTTTGATCTTTACTCTTTTAGGTGTTTGGGCGTCAGGCCGTTCGACGGAGCTTTTAGGGAATTCCGATCCTTCGGAAGCGGTCGTGGACGAAGTTATCGGTCAACTTATTGTCTTTCTATTCGTTCCGTTCGGTATTGGCTGGCCGTTTATCTTTGCGGGCTTTTTTATCTTTCGAATCTTCGATATTTGGAAGCCATACCCGATCGATTCGCTTCAAAGCCTGCCTGGCGGAATCGGTGTTTGTGCCGATGATATTCTTGCCGGTGTCTATGCGGGAATTTGCCTTGCGGTAATTTACGCGGTATATATTTCTACATGAAGCTGCATGTAATGCCCGGTGATTCGCTGACTGAAAGATTTAAGCAAACCGGTATTGAAGGTGAGATCGCCGTCTGCCGCGAATGCCTGATCGACGGCGATGTAAAAGCTGAAACGCTCGATGAGTTTTGGGCGGTGCGAGGCTCGTTTCTTGGCAAAGCTTACGGCGAAACCGAACCTTCGTATTTAGAAAATGTCGGCGCAGAACTGAAGAAACTACAGGATCTTGATCCGGGCGATGAGGTAAATCTTTGGTTCGAACACGAATTATTTTGCCAGGCCAACCTGTGGTTTTGCCTTTCGCTGCTTGCCGAAACAAAAGCCAATGTATATCGAGTCGAGCCGGTGAATGCTGACGTTTGGAAGGGTTTCGGTAATCTTGAAGCAGCGGAACTGACGGCGTGCTTTTCAGATAGAAAACGATTGTCGCCCGCCGATATAGAATTAGGCGGAAATCTGTGGAGGGCATATCAAAAATCGGATCACGCGGAACTTCTGGGACTTTCAAAAACCGGTTCCGACCGTTTTCCATATTTGGAAGAGGTTTGCCTTGCAGAAACAGAAAAAGCAACGCGGCCGCTACAGGTTCTGGCGGAAATAAAACAAACCGGAGTAAGCGAATTCCCTGAAATATTCGTGGAGTTCTCTAAAAGGGCTTCGGTCTACGGTTTTGGCGATTCGCAGGTCAAACGACTGCTTCAAGAAATCTGATCCGGCTCGGAAGTCTCACCGTCTTTGACTACCGCGATCTCACTGCCCTGCCATATCCAGCCGCGCCGCCAGAAATAGATCAACAGGCCTACCGTCACGATGACCATCGACGCGAGCGTGAGGTAATAACCGTGCCGGGTCTTTAATTCCGGCATGTTTTCGAAATTCATACCGTATATCCCGGCGATCAGTGATAGCGGCAGTATGATCGAAGACAGTACCGCTAAAGTCTTCATAACATCGTTTGTCCGGTTTGCGACGACGGAAAAATGAATGTCGAAAAGTCCGCTGACAAGATCGCGGTAATTCTCCGATAGGTCTGAAATTCTTAAAAGATGATCGTGAACATCACGGAAAAAAGGCAGTATTTGCGTTGGTATCTGCGGAAATTCTCCGTGTGAAATCCGGTACAGCACGTCGAGCTGCCTGGCGGATATCCGCCGCAGCCGGGCCACACTTCTCCGCAGGTCCATTATCTC
>JANMSP010000426.1:0-13066 GCA_031389475.1 Pyrinomonadaceae bacterium | reverse complement strand
GTAAGTGGTGAGTGGTAAGTTGGGATTTATCCTTCGCTTATTTACCGTTTGAAATTTACGGCCTTTGCACCTAGTTTCTTCAAAAGCATATCCGCGACTTGTCCGTCGTTTACAGCTAAGAGTTTCCCGGCCTTATGTACTTTTTGCCTTTCAACTTATCCGGCAGCAAATCTTCCTTCGTATATTTCTCGTAGCCTTTTCCGTAATCCATGCCTTTCATCATTTTTGTCGGGGCGTTACGGAGGATCAAAGGAACGGGCAGGTTGCCGTATTTCTTGGCGTCTTCCATAGCGGCGGCGATGGCGGCGTTCGAACTTCTATCTTTTGCCGCATTTGCGAGGTAGGCGACACCGTGGGCTAAATTCAAAATGCATTCGGGCAGGCCAATGGTTGTAACTGCCTGAAAAACGGCATTGGCTACTACGAGTGCGGTTGGCTGGGCGAGGCCTATGTCTTCAGAGGCGAAAATGACCATCCGGCGAGCAATGAATTTCGGGTCTTCGCCGCCTTCGAGCATACGGGCAAGATAATAAATAGCGGCATCGGGCTGGCTTGCCCGCATCGACTTTATAAAAGCGCTGATGACGTTGTAATGTTCTTCGCCTTTTTTATCGTAACGCAGAAATTTGGATTGAAGAGTTTCCCTCAGCGTTTCGAGCGTTACCGTTTCGTAAAGCCTGCCGGTATTTTCGATCATCGTAATCGCCTGACGGGCATCGCCGTTCGCCATTTCGATGAGCCAGCTTTTGGCTACGTCCTCAATGTCGAAACCGGTACGTTCAATGATCGCGACCATATCTTCGGCTGTAAATTCCTCAAGTACAAAAATGCGAAGTCGGGATAGAAGCGCCGGAATAATTTCGAAACTCGGATTTTCGGTGGTCGCGCCGACCAAAACCAATTCCCCGCTTTCGACGAAAGGAAGCAGGAAATCCTGCTGAGCTTTGTTGAAGCGGTGAATTTCGTCAAGGAAAAGGACGCGCGGACTTCCATCTTCGACGGGTTTGTTAATGATTTTGCGAATATCATCCTTTCCAGCCGAAACCGCGGATAATTCATGAAAGTCTGCATTTATCGCGTTTGCATAAATCCGGGCAAGCGTGGTTTTGCCAGTTCCCGGCGTTCCCCACAAGACGAATGAAAAAACGTGACCCTGCTCTACAGCAAGTCGCAATGGCTTTCCCGAGCCGACAAGATGCTGCTGCCCAATGTATTCATCTAAATTTTGAGGCCTAATTCTGTTCGCTAGCGGATGCATTTTAATTCAATTTATCACATTGACGGGTAATGTGTTTCAAATTCAAAACACCCGCTTTTGCTCAAGCAGGATTATCGCACTAACTGGAGAAGAACCCGCGTTCATTGTCGGCTCTGACGCGGCTTGCGTTTGAAATAGTATGAAAGATAAAGGCCGACAAAATTATTGATCGTAAGTATCCCGTTAGTAATGGTGAAAACCCAATTGCCGACCATATAGCTGTATATCGTAAAGCCGATCGAAGCCAACACCTGTCCGGCGAAGAGCCATTTTGAGATGCCGTCGCCGGTGCCTTCCTTCCACTGTTTGTATACCTGCTTGACGAGTGTCATTAGCAAGATGATTGAGCTTGCCCATCCGATTATTTCAGTCATAATATTTTTGGTGCCCCTCGATTGGGTGCATCTAATCTTATTAGTTTGAAATTATAGGGTTTGCGAATTTACTTTGATATAGGGATTTCGCGAAGGGCATAGTCTTGAATTACGCAAATGCGACGATTTGCCTATCCATTTTGCCCCGCATCAAAGATATGTGATTAACACCAGGCTCAGATCAAAATTCTCATCGGTTGGAAGAATTCTTTTATTTATTGCGATTAACACGGGAAACACATACTTCTTGGTAGTGGCACATGGCTTGCCCTTAGGGAAAGAGTCGAAAGCTGATACGCTCTCAAAAAGTTCCGTCTCCCACACCTTTCTCAAAAATATAGTATCCGCCAGTTGCAGCATTTCGCAGTCACTTTCGCACTCCCACAGGCAGTTTTCTTCGGAAAACTGCTTTTTATTTTTTGTTATGCATGGTTAAGGTATTTGGGGGAGCGAAATTGCTTGACCTCACTGGTGTTGTGTGGCATAAATTGTTGCGCGTTAAAGCATTACGGATTTTCAGAATTTGCTTTTTCTTTTATTGGAAAAAATGATGAAACGTAAGGAAGCATCCCGATTCCAGGAATATTCGGCGGCTTTTCTCGCACCGGCGTCAATTGCAGGCATGATTACTTTTTCGTGGCCGCTATTTGAGTCGCATTCTGCCGCGCCGTTTTTGTTTGCCGTTATTTTCGCTGCCAGTGTCGGCGGGTTAATACCTGGAATTATTTCCGTCGTATTTTCGATTATAATCGCTTTGTATTTCTTCCCATTTGGCTTGGTGGATTTCGGTCTGTTTGCCTTGATCGGAATTATTATCAGCATTCTGTGTGAACTAATGCACCGGGCGGTGCAGCGTGCGGATTCGGAATCGTATAAGTTCACGCAGTTGGAGGTAAGGCTTCAGCAGCGCGAAGTGAGCCTAATAGACGCCCAGCGTATTGCCAATATTGGCAATTGGGTACTGTCGATAGATACGAATAAGTTCTATTTGTCGCGGCAGATATTCGAGATCTTTGGGATCGACAAATCAGAAATCGCCACGGGCTTTGAGGCACTGGTCGACCGCATACACCCGGACGACCGAAAGCGCTTTTTAGCGGCCCGGGGCAATGCCCTTGCCGGACGGGAACTTCTGGATATAGAGCACCGGATCGTACTCACGGACGGGACCGAAAAGATAGTGCGTGAGTTAGGCGAGCTGACAATGGATGTGAACGGACAGCCGTTCAGTTTGACGGGAACGGTCATAGATATCACGGACCGAAAGCACGACGAGGAAGTCTTGCGAATTTCCGAGGAGCTGTACCGCCTTCTATTCGAGACCAACCCGTTTCCGATGTGGGTCGTTGAAATCGGCACATCCAGATTTCTGGCCGTTAATTATGCCGCGACCTTCTTTTATGGGTATTCCAGGGCGGAATTTATGAATATGACGATTGAAGACATTCGCCCGGCGGGTTATATCCATGACGCCAAGGAGACTGGCGCCTCGGTGCGGGGAAGATTGAAATCCGAAGGTATTTGGAAACACCGCAAAAAGCATGGGAGCGTGATCGATGTCGAGATCACGTCGGACGATTTGATATTTGATGGAAAACCTTCGAGACTGGTGATGTCAAACGATGTGACCGACCGTGAGGTTGCAAGGCTCGATATTCAGCGTCTCAACGAAGAGCTCGAACAGCGTGTATTCGACCGCACGGCACAGTTGCTGGTGGCCAATAACGAACTTGAGGCGTTTTCGTATTCTGTTTCGCATGACCTTCGTGCTCCTTTACGGCACATCAACGGATTTAGCCTGGCATTGCTTGAAGATTATGTGGAGGTACTCGATGAGACGGGTAAGGGTTATCTGCGCGAAGTTCGCGACGCCAGCCTTGAAATGTCTTTGCTAATTGAAGATATCCTTGAGCTTTCCCGCGTTGCCCGTAGCAAAATGACACGCGAGAGGGTTGATCTGAGCGCAATGGTACATACGATAGTCAATAGTTTGAGGACCGAATCGCCTGACAGGAATGTCAATGTAACGATTGAGGATGGATTGACCGCCCGCGGCGACAAACGGCTTATCGAAGTGATGCTGACCAATTTGCTTGGGAATGCATGGAAATTTACTTCTAAAACGGAAGCGGCGGAAATATCTTTCGGCAGGCAGGAGGAATCTAATCAAATCCGGTACTTCGTCCGTGACAATGGTGCCGGTTTTGATATGAAATATGTAGATAAGCTGTTCGGAGCCTTTCAGCGCCTCCACAATAAGTCCGAATTCGAGGGAACTGGAATCGGTCTTGCCACGGTCCAGCGAATTGTTCGCAGGCATGGCGGTAATATTTGGGCCGAGGCAGGAGTTCATGAAGGCGCAGTATTTTATTTCACTTTGGCATAATAAGAAGGAATTCACTCATGAAACCTAAGGTCATACTACTGGTTGAAGACAATCCGCGGGACGAGGCGTTGACTCTGCGGGCTCTTAGTAAATGTAATCTTATAAACGAGGTTGTGGTCGCGCGTGACGGCGTCGAAGCCCTGGATTACCTATTCGGAACGGGCACATACGAAGGACGAGACCCGGAGGACCTGCCGCAAATGGTGATGCTTGACCTGAAAATGCCAAAGATCGACGGCCTTCAGGTGCTGCGGCGGATACGCGAAGAGAAACTCACGAAACGGTTGCCAGTCGTAATCTTTACATCATCTGCAGAGGAAGACGACGTAATCAGCAGCTACGACCTCGGCGCCAATAGTTATGTTCGTAAACCGGTTGATTCGGACCAATTTCTCGAAGCCACCCGTCAAGTGGGCTTATTTTGGATGCTGACTAATCTAAATGCGCCGTCGGGCGATCTCCCCTAACGATGAGTAAAACGCTGCGGGTACTGAATATTGAAGATTCAGCTAGTGATTCAACACTGCTAAACCGCTACCTTTCTAAGGCCGGCTTTAAAGTCCACAATAAGCGTGTGGAAAACGCGGCGGAATTAAAGGCTGCACTTAAATCGAGTGAGTGGGACATAATCCTGTGTGATTATGTAATGCCGAATTTCAGTGCGCTGCATGCGCTCAAACTACTTAAAGAAACGAATCTGGACATCCCTTTTATTGTCATTTCCGGGGCAGTGGGGGAAGAGGTGGCCGTCGAAGCGATGCGGGCGGGGGCTCAGGATTATTTGTTGAAGGATAATCTTGTCCGGCTTGTTCCGGCAATTGAACGCGAACTCGTCGATGCCCAAAACCGCCGCGAGCTTCGGAAATTCGATGCCAAGCTGAAAGCATCCGAATCACGATTGCGAGCCATAGTAAATTCGGAACCCGCATGCGTCAAATTACTTGACGCAGACGGCAAACTGCTTGAAATGAATCCAGCCGGGCTCGCAATGATCGAGGCCGAAACTTTGGATGAGGCACAGGCAATTCAACTTACAGACGTTTTGCTGCCCGAATACCAGGATGCCTTTTCCGAGCTTACAAAAAGGGTTTTTCAAGGCGAATCGGGCGGGCTGGAATACGAGATCGAAGGATTGAAAGGCACGCGACGATGGCTGGAGACACGTGCTACTCCGCTAAGGAATGAATCTGGTGAGATCGAAGCTCTTTTGGGTGTCACCGTCGATGAGACCGAGCGACGGCGTGCCGAAGAAGCGATGCGTTTTCAGGCTTATCTATTGGATACGGTGGAGCAGGCGGTTGTTGCAACCGATCTGAAGGGAACGATATCTTATTGGAACAATTTTGCCGAGAAACTTTATGGCTGGACGGCCAAAGAAGCGATCGGTAGAAGAGTTGCTGAAGTTACCATGCCGGAACTGGACCCGGCGCGTGCAGAAAGGATCATCGCCGAAATTAAATCCGGGATGGCCTGGACGGGTGAATTTTCTATTCAAGACCGGAACGGCCGCAGGTTTCCGGTTTACCTTTCGAATTCACCTATTTACGACAAAATCGGATCGCATATCGGCGTCCTCGGTATCTCATTCGAAATTTCGGAACGTAAGGCAGCCGAGGAAAGGATTCGGGACAGTGAGCAGGAATTTCGCATTTTGGCACAACATTTGGGGACGGAGCGGACGCAGCTCGCCCAGGCACAGCGGATCGCCAAAGCGGGGAGTTGGGATAGAGACCTATTGACGGGGCTAGCCGTTTGGTCGGACGAATCGTACCGTATTTTCGAAACATCGAAAGAAAGTTTTAACACCACTCACGAAGCATTTCTACAGCTCGTTCACCCTGACGACCGGCAAACGACCGCTGAGGCATTCGCCAAATCAATTGCAGACTTGACCGGCGGTTCGCTCGATCACCGGCTTTTAATGCCTGACGGAAGGATCAAACACGTTCGGGAAATCTGGAATATCGTTACGGATGCCGAAGGAAAGGCTGTCCGGGCAGTTGGGTCGTCTCAGGATATTACCGAAAGCAAAACCGTCGAGGAAGAATTG
This sequence comes from Pyrinomonadaceae bacterium, assembly GCA_031389475.1. Classification (GTDB taxonomy): domain Bacteria; phylum Acidobacteriota; class Blastocatellia; order Pyrinomonadales; family Pyrinomonadaceae; genus OLB17. Next base: position 6,998 of record JANMSP010000426.1, on the reverse strand, counting down.
CGTAAAACCAAGGAGGTTTTCGATCAATTAGCGAACAATATTTCAGATGTATTCTGGATACGTTCGCCGGACATGAAGAAGGTCTATTATGTCAGTCCGGCGTACGAAAAAATTTGGGGGCACTCTGTCGGCAGCCGTCTATCCGAGCCGGAAAGCTGGATTGACATGATCGTGAGTGAAGATCGCAATAGAGTAAAGACCGCCCATGAGAATCTTATGCGCGATTCGCCCAGTATCGATCTCGAATTTCGCATAATTCGGGATGACAGAGAAATGCGGTGGGTTCGTACGCGCGGTTTTCAGGTACGCGACGCCGAAGGTATATTAACGCGCCTGACCGGGATCGTTACAGACATTACTGAACGGAAAAAGTCGGAAGCAGAGCTCACTGCTAAAGAAGCTCGTTTTCGGGCGGTGGCGGAAACTGCTTCGGATTCAATCGTTATAATCGATCAGGAAAATAATCTTTTATATTTCAACAAATCAACCGAGAAAGTTTTCGGCTATACGTTTGAAGAGTTGGACGGGCAACGGCTGACAATGCTGATGCCGGAATATCTACGGCTCCTTCTCGAGAAGGGAATTGACAGTTATGTTGCCACCGGTTTAAAGCATATTGGCTGGCATTCCGTCGAGGTAATGGGCCTTCATAAAGACGGTCATGAAATTCCGCTGGATATTTCGTTCAGTGAATTCGTCAGCGACGGAAAGCGTAATTTTACCGGGATCATTCGGGACATTACCGGGCGGAAACTTGTGGAAGCGGCGTTTCACGAGTCGGAAGAGCGCCTCAGATTATTGTTCAATCAAATGAAAGACGGGTTCTACTACAGCACACGCGACGGCCGGCTGCTGGAAGTAAATCCGGCGATGGTGGAAATGTTCGGTTATTCCAGCAGGGAAGAAATGCTGCAGGTTGATGTCTCGAGAGACCTTTATTTCTCGCCCGAAGACAGAGCGAGCAATATTCTGGACGAAGACAGAGATGTGTCCGACATTTATCGGATGCGCCGGAAGGACGGCACGGCAATCTGGGTAGAGGACCGCGGGCAATACAAATACGATAAAGAAGGAAATATCGAATTTCATCAGGGCATTTTACGTGACGTAACGGAAAGAAAGCTCGCTGAAGAACATTTGATAAAAAGCGAAGAGCGTTACAGGGACATGGTCGAAAACGCACACGATATAATTTATTCGCATGATTTGGAAGGGAATTACACGTCGATCAATAAAGCCGGTGAGATAATCACGGGCTACACTCAGGAAGAAGTGTTGAGCATGAATATTGTCGGTACCGTCGCTCCCGAAGATATCGACAGAGCGAAAGGGATGATCGCCGAAAAGATACAGGGCGTAAAGGGTTCGGCTTACGAATTACAAATACTTTCAAAAGACGGCAGACGAATTACGGTTGAGGTCAATACGAAACTCGTGTTTCACAACGGCACGCCAGTTGGCGTCCAGGGGATTGCCCGCGATATTACCGAACGTAAGAGCTTGGAAGATCAGCTGATCCAGGCGCAAAAATTAGAATCCGTCGGCCGCCTGGCGGGCGGTATCGCCCACGATTTTAATAACATGCTGACCGCGATCAATGGATACAGCGATCTGACATTGCGAAAATTAAGTGCCGATGACCCGCTGAGGGCAAACATCGAGGAAATTAAAAAAGCTGGAGAACGGTCGGCTTTGCTCACGAGCCAGCTGCTGGCGTTCAGCAGGCAGCAAATGCTTGTCGCGGTCGTGCTGGATATTAACGACGTCGTTACCGATACGATTGCCATGCTGCGCCGCCTGATCGGTGAAGATATTGAATTAATAACGGCGCTCAACACGAAAAGCGGAAGCGTTAAGGCGGATCCGGGGCAGCTTTCTCAGATCATTATGAATCTTGCGGTAAACGCCCGCGACGCAATGGAAAATGGCGGGAAGCTTACGATCGAAACGTCGAATGTATTTTTTGATGACGATTATACGAAAGATCATATCGGAGTGCTGCCGGGAGCTTATGTAACACTTTCAATCAGCGACACCGGTTCGGGAATGAGCCCTGAGACGCAGCAGCGAATGTTCGAGCCGTTTTTCACGACGAAGGAAGTCGGCAAAGGCACCGGTCTCGGCCTGGCCACCGTTTACGGGATCGTTAAACAGAGCGGCGGCAATATACACGCTTACAGCGAGCTCGGCCACGGCACCTCGGTAAAGGTCTATCTTCCGCGGGTCGCCGGAGAGCTTGCCGAGACACTTCGCGAAGCGCCGCGAGAATTATTCTCTGGTTCGGAAACGATACTTTTAGTAGAAGACGAAGAGGTGGTGCGCAATCTCTCGTGCAAAATACTCGAGTCATGTGGTTTCAAAGTTTTGCAGGCCGAGAACGGCATTGCCGCGTTGGCGCTGTTTGAGAGAGAAAATCCTACAATAGATCTCTTACTCACTGATGTCGTCATGCCTCAAATGGGCGGACGCGAACTCGCCGAAGAGCTTGGGCGAAGAACGCCGGGTTTGCGAGTCCTTTTTACGTCCGGATATACCGACGACGCTGTTGTCCGTCACGGGATACTGGGTACTGGAGCCAATTTTATTCAGAAGCCGTTTACTCTCGATGCTCTACTCAGGAAGGTTCGGGAATTATTGGATTCTCCAGTGAGTGATCAAAGCTCCTAAGCCGCTGATCTATAAGCCCGTAAAACTAGCTTACGTCTCGTTCCCACCAGGACCAAGCCGTAATTGACGTGACTATTTGCCCTTCGGAGAAGTCCCCAAAAGTGGGGCTGAATTCAGGCGTCAGTGCACCCAACCGTTACCTTTCTTCGGCACAAAAAATGCAGAAGCCAAGATGCTACGCTCAAAAAGCAGCGTATATGCGAAATTCTGGGTAAAAATTATCCAACACTTGGACACAATTCCTCAGTGCAGGCATTCCTCCGCAGTTTCCCCCTCTCGGGCATTGGTTACAGCACGCCAAATCTTTACTTTTGGATATGCAGAACAACGAGCTAGATATCAAATCTGAAACAGGGAAAGCAGCGGAAACATTTCGCGGTTGGATAGGTGATTGGGGCGGTGCTCTGGCGGCGGCCACGGTCGCTGCGATCGGCTACTGCCTGCTATTAAGGTTTGTATTTGAAGATCCGCAAAAAATTCTGAGCCAATCGATAGCGGCGGCAGTAATTGTAACGGCACTCGTCGTAGGCCGGCAGATAACTGCGCTTCGCGAAAGCAATCGGGGAAAACTTGAGCTGGAAAGCCTTAAGGAAAGATTTCAGGGAATATATAACGCTTCAAAGGACGCCATCGCATTTGCCAGGTTCGACGGCACTCCTAACGACGTTAACCATGCTTTCACCGATCTGACCGGCTATTCGAAAGAGGAATTGATGGGCCTCGCTACCTTTCACGATCCGACACCGCCTGAGTACCGTGAATTCGAGGCGGGCATCATCGACAATCTCATTGAAACCGGTAAGCCTCAGGAATTCAAAAAAGAATATGTCAAAGCGGATGGCTCGCGTGTGGCTGTCGAGGTTTCCGGGTTTGCGGTAAAGGGCAATCAAGGTGAATCCATCGGTCTGGCGGCGATTGTAAAGGATATATCCGGACGGAGGCGCAAGCTCGGCGAGGACGTGCCGAGCCAGTATGAATTCAAGGGTGTCGGCCATGATGGAAAAGAGACGGATTTTGAAGCGTCGGTCTCAACATTTACCAGCAACGGTAAGTTTTATATCGTGACGGCGCAGAAGGATATCACCGAACGGAAGAAGGTTGAGCAGGCCTTGTTCGAAGCGTCCGAACGGGAACGTGCTGTTGTCGAAAATGCCCTCGACATGATCTGTACGATGGATTCAGAAGGCCGCTTTGTAAGCATGAACCAGGCATGCTTCAAAATGCTGGGCTATCGGCCTGAAGATGTAATCGGTAAAAAATATCTCGATTTTGTTTTACCCGAGGATGTCGCGAAAACAAAGGATGAGGAGGCAAATATAAGTTTGGGAACCGCCGCTACCAGTTTCGAAAACCGCTATCTTCACAGAAACGGAACAGTTGTTGACCTGAGGTGGACTTCTTACTGGTCCGAGATTGAGCAATTGTTCTTCACGGTCGCACATGATATTACCGATAGTAAACGTGCTGAAATAGCCGTTGAGAACTCGCGTGACTATCTTGACAGAATCATCAACGCTGTTGCTGACCCGATCTTTGTCAAGGACCGCTCGCATCGGTGGACTATGATCAACGACGCCATGTGTGAATTTATGGGACGTGAACGCGAAGAGATATTGGGCAGGTCCGACACCGATTTCTTTTCCGCAGAGGAAGCAGGTGTATTCTGGGACAAAGACGAGTTCGTTTTTACCTCACAAATCGAGAACATTAACGAAGAACAATTCAAGGATGCTGACGGCGTCGTTCGGACTATAGTCACCCGCAAGAGGCTGCATGTCGATACCGATGGAGAGCAATTTATCGTCGGTGTGATCCGTGACATAACGGCGAGCAAGCGGCTGGAAACGGAGCGCGAGGTCGTGACGGAGATAATTCAGGGGATCACGGCGACAGCTAATCTAAACGAGTCTTTGACTCTGGTCATCGAGTCGCTCAAAAAGGTAATTTACGCTGAAAACTGTTTCGTCGCGCTCCACGATCCGGTATCCGATGAAGCTAAATTTGAATTTTGGGCAGATGAAATCGATGAGAAACCCCAGCCGCAAAAGATCGGCAAATCATTTGGAAACTATATTCTGCGAACTGGAAAAGCACTTCTGCTGACTAAGGAATTGGAACTGGAACTTCTTTCATCCGGAGTCGTCGAAACAATTGGCGAAGAGTCGTCCTCATGGCTGGGCGTACCGCTGATCACACCGGAGCGTACCGTGGGGGTGCTGGTCGTTCAGCACTATCACAAAGAAAATGTCTACGATCAGCGCGACCTCGAGTTTCTAATGACTGTCGGAGATCAGATCGCACTAGCCCTTGAGCGAAAGCGGGCCGATGAAAAAATAAGGGATAGCGAACAAGAACAACGTTTTCTTGCCGAGCACCTGGAAATTGAACGAACAAGGCTTGAGCGCGCACAGTCGGTGGCAAAGGTTGGCAGCTGGGAGGCAGACCTGACATTAGGCACCTTTACATGGTCTGCCGAAACATATCGGATTTTTGAAGTTGAGGCCGACTCATTCAGTAGAAGCCAGAGAGAATTTCTAAAGATCGTTCATCCGGAAGATCGGAAAATGGTTTACGAAGCCATTAACGATTCACGGTGTGGTGGCCCTGCAAAGCCTACCGATCACAGAATACTTCTCCCAGACGGCCGAATTAAAGTGGTCAGAGAGCGTTGGCAGGTCTTGTGCGACGAATCAGGAACGCCGGAGCGTTTTTTAGGTACGACCCAGGATATTACCGCCCAAAAGCAGGATGAAGAAAGACTCCGAGCGAGCGAAATGAGACTCTCGGAGGCTCAACATATGGCTGCGCTGGGAAGTTGGGAGTGGGACGTAACTCTCGATTCAGTAGTATGGTCGGATGAGTTCTATAGAATTCTCGGAGTCGAGCCGAAGCAGATCGAGCCGACTTTTGAGCGGTATCTTTCCTTCGTTCACCCCGACGATTTGAACATGGTCAAGGAAATGAGAAACAAGGCAATGCACGGACAATGCGAGTACGATTATTTTCACCGTTTCGTTAAAGCGGATGGAGAAACCCGCGTAGCACGTTCAAAAGGCATGGTTACCCTTGGCGGTGACGGAAGTATCGCGAAAATTACGGGAACGATACAGGACATTACTGTGCAAAAAGAACTCGAGAACGAGCTCAAAAATACTCGCGATGCGGCGCTCGAAACGGCACGTCTCAAATCTGAATTTCTGGCAAATATGAGCCATGAGATACGAACGCCGATGAATGGTGTGGTCGGCATGACCGGGCTTTTGCTCGATACGGAACTTTCGCCCCGACAGCAGGAATACGCCGAAACTATCCAATCGAGTGCGGATTCGCTGCTGACGATCATTGATGACATTCTGGATTTTTCGAAAATAGAATCGGGGCTTCTGAGGTTCGAAAATATCGATTTTGATCTACGCGCGGCTGTCGAATCTCCTCTCTCTCTCTTAGCGGAAAAGGCACAGGCGAAAGGATTGGAGGTTGCGTCACTGGTTTACCAGGACGTGCCGACCGCCCTAAAGGGCGACCCCGGCCGACTGCGCCAGATATTAACTAACCTTATCGGGAACGCCGTAAAATTTACAGATGAGGGTGAAGTCGTGGTCAGCGTGAAGAAGGATACGGAAGACCGGAATCACATAGTCCTGCGTTTCGAGATCAGGGACACCGGCATCGGCATCTCGCAGGAGGCCCAAAGGCGGCTGTTTCAGGCCTTTACACAGGCGGACGGTTCGACCACTCGAAAATACGGCGGCACCGGCCTGGGCCTTGCGATCTCGAAACAACTGGTCGAATTAATGGACGGAACGATCGGCATAGACAGCGAGCCCGGTGGAGGTTCTACGTTCTGGTTTACCGGAAAATTTGAGAAACAAACGGAATCCTCTCAGATTATGGATCAGCCGTTTCCTGCCAATCTTAACGATATTCGGGTACTGATCGTCGATGATAATGCAACGAACCGGAAGATCATGGTGCATCAAAGCGAATCGTGGGGAATGATCGCAGCCGAAGCTGATTCAGGCCAGCGGGCGCTCGAATTGCTTCATGAAGCCGCCGCCGCCGGACAGCCGTTCAATGTTGCCTTGCTTGACCTGATGATGCCGGAAATGGACGGCTTTCAATTGGCGGACGCGATAAAAAGCGATTCCGTTATCGCGGAAGTTTCTTTGGTCCTCCTGCCGTCATTCGGACAGCGGGGACATGGTGACGCCGCCCGAAATGCGGGAATCGCGGCCTACCTGCAAAAGCCTGTAAAACAGTCGCAGCTTTTTGATTGTTTGGCGACGGTGACCTCCGGATCCGCTCCGTCAGGAAGTGTTCGTAAACTGGTC
>JANMSP010000381.1:0-8441 GCA_031389475.1 Pyrinomonadaceae bacterium | reverse complement strand
GGTCCGGAAAGGCCCCGGGCGCAATTTCGAGCGTTACGTTTGCGGGCGGCGTTTACGTTCAACCGATGCCGGGCACTGTAAAGCTTCTTTTTTCGCATGAATCGACCACGCTTCGCGAGATCGTCAAGACGACGATGTGCTACTCCAATAACTTTCTTTCGGAAAGATTGGGCGACATGGTCGGCGGGCCGTACGCGGTCGCAAGGCTCGTGCAGCAGAACGCAGGTGTTTCACCCGCTGAATTTTACATCCAGACATCGAGCGGCCTCGGGACCAACCGCGTAACCGCAAGCGCAATGATGAAACTTCTCCGCACCCTGCGGAACGAGCTGGGACGGTATAAAATGACCTTTGCGGACATTATGCCCGTGGCCGGGATCGATAAGGGAACGCTTGAAAATCGTTTCGACACCGATTTTTCGACCGGCAGCGTTGTCGGCAAAACAGGAACGCTCGGCCAAACCGACGGCGGCGTCAGTGCACTGGCGGGCGAGATAAGCACACGCGGCGGCAAATTCCTGTTTGTTATCTTCAATCAACGCGGCAGCGTTTCGAGATTCCGCAGTTTTCAGAATAGTTACGTTTCACTTATCCAGGGACAATTCGGCGGAGCGGCTCCGATGCCATATAGTGCGATTCCGCTTAATATCCGCATGGCTAAAACGCGAATCACCTATCCCGACGCGCGGGCCGCAAAAAACGAATAATGCCAAGGCAGAAGCCTGACTGTTAGGGAGGGCTTAAAACCCTAAAGAAAGCCCTTCCTTACGGTCGGGCTTCCGCCAAAACACCAAGGAAGCAGAACCTGCTTCCTTTTTCCGTTTTTCGCTTGTTCAAATCTGCGCGATAATGCACACTTCTACGTTTGCATCGTCCGTTAATTAATGAACGAAATCGAAAAACAACCGTCACCGCCCGAAGAACCTGAACAGGTGGCCGATGCTGTAATTACCGAAGCCTCAATTGAACTCCCGGACGAAAAACCGCCTGAGAAACACCAGAGCGTCGCCCGTTCCGCCGGCATTGTTTCGATTGCCGTTATGTTTTCGCGAGTGATCGGACTGGTTCGTGAAACCTTATTCGCTAAATATTTCGGTGCCGGATTTCTTTATGACGCATTTATCGTCGGGTTTCGCGTTCCCAATCTTCTCCGGGACCTTTTCGCTGAAGGTGCTCTGTCTGCGGCGTTTGTAAAGGTTTTTACCGATTATCAACTTAAGAACAGCGAGGCGGAGGCGTGGCGTCTGGCGAGTCTTATTTTTAACGGGCTAGCGGTTGTGCTGAGCATCGTCTGCTTCTTCGGCGTACTCCTTTCGCCGCTTTTCGTAAAGATAATTACCTATAACTATCTCGGCGATCCTAATCATTACTACCCCGCCGAAAAAGCAGTGCTCGCGACGACGCTGATGCAGATCATGTTCCCGTTCATCTTGCTCGTCGCTTTGGCGGCACTTGCGATGGGCGTGCTGAATACGAAAGGCCGGTTTGGAATTCCGGCATCTGCATCGACCGCATTCAATATCGTTTCGATTATTTTCGGGCTCGGTTTGGCATTCTGGCTAAGCGGCGGAGGCTGGGAAATGTCGAACGACAAGAATCTGATTCCGAGCGATGCGGCACAGTGGGCGATCATCGGAATGTCGCTTGGAACATTGCTTGGCGGAGCAGCCCAGCTGCTGATTCAAGTTCCGTCACTGCTGAATACCGGTTTCCGGTTCTCGTTTGCGCTCAGCTTCACCGATCCGGGCGTTCGCCGCGTGATGCGGTTGATGGGCCCGGCGATCATCGGAACAGGTGCGATCCAAATCAAGGTTTTGGTAGATACGATCGTTGCTTCCGGCATCGACGGTGGTGCATCGTGGCTCAGTTACGCCTTTAGATTGATGCAATTTCCGATCGGCGTTTTCGGCGTTGCGATAGGAACAGCGGCGATCCCGACCCTTTCACGGCTTGCGGCGGAGAATAATTTCGGGAAATTTCGCGACACGCTTTCGGGTGCGGTAAGGCTCGTATTTCTTCTCGCAATTCCGTCGGCTTGCGGTCTGATCGTGCTCGGCGAACCGATCGTGGCGTTGATCTATCAACGCGGCCAGTTCGATGCGTTCGACACTAATATGACCGCGTGGGCGCTGACTGCTTACTCTATCGGCCTAGCCGGGTATGCGGCGATCAAAGTGCTGTCACCTTCGTTCTACGCTCTGGATGACGCGAAAACTCCAATGTACGTTAGCCTTGCCTCAATAATCATTCACGTCGGCATGAGCTTTGGGATGATGCAGCTGCTGTCAACGGTTGGTGTTACGCCGGAAAGGCCGAACGGATTCGGACACGTCGGGGTGGCTCTGGCAACCTCCATAGTCGCTCTCGTCAATTTTCTCGCCCTGGCCTTTTTGATGCGTCGGAGAATTAACGGACTCAACGGCCGCGATATTCTGTCTTCTTTCCTGCGGATCATGATCGCATCGGCTGCAATGTCAGCGGTCGCGTATGTCAGCTATTTTTTACTTACCAACTATTTTGTAGACAAAGGCTTGGGTATCAGGTTGATCGAAGCATTCGTGCCAATTGGGCTTGGGGCATTGATTTTCGTGATTGCGGCGAAATTGCTCCGTATCGAAGAACTTGAGAAAATATACAATTCGATCTCCGCAAAGCTTCGCAGAACATGACCGTATGATAAAATCTTTTCGCGATAAACACCCGCAGATACACGAAACGGCATTCGTCGCTGAAAATGCAATTGTCATCGGAGATGTTGAGGTCGGCGAAGAAGCGAGCATCTGGTTCGGCTCGATAATTCGCGGCGACGTGAACTATATCCGCATCGGCGCCCGGACGAATATTCAGGACGCATCGGTAATTCACGTCAGCTCGAAAACGCACCCGACAATTCTGGAAGACGAGATTACCGTCGGCCACCGCGTTACTCTTCACGGCTGCTACATCGAAACGGGATGCCTGATCGGGATCGGCTCGATAATCCTCGACGGTGCCCACGTCGGTAAAAATTCACTGGTCGCCGCTGGAAGCCTAATCACACCGAACACGCACATACCGCCCCGCTCGCTTGTAATGGGAAGCCCGGCGAAAGTAAAACGGGCACTCACCGAAGAAGAGCGTGCCGACCTCCCAAGATTCTGGAAAAACTACGTTGCTTTGCTAAACGAATATAGGGTTGGAGAGCAAGCGCCCCGCTCGCAATGAGTGTCGCTTTAACGCGAACAAGCCGGAGCCCGGACGCCCTCGTCCGGATGAGCGTTGCTTCAACGCGAACAAACCTTCAGCAATGGACAATATAGACTTACAATCGACATTAAAAAGTAAAATTCTGCATTTTCCATTGTCTTTTTTATGTTGTCTATAGTATTGCCCGTTCGCAAACTCCGCGAGCAAATGGACGCTTGCGCTCCAGCCGCTTTTACCAGTAAAATCCAGTTGCCTTATTCATTCTAGAAAAGCGAATCGAAAATATACTTATGAAGGCCCATCTTGTGCCGGTCTTTTTCTCGATCATTCTTATGGCGGCGAATAGCTTTGCTCAAAATGAAGAAGTGGGAAAAAACGAAATTAGTATTTGGGGCGGATTTTCGCCCGATTCTACCGCCTCGCTTATCGGCCGCACGCCGGATGTCCGATTCGGGATCGTCGCATTGCGGTATTCACGCCGTTTTAATAACAGCAACACGGTTAATCTAAAATATACAGCGGACATAATTCCCGCCGCTTTCTTGAATTATCCTGATATTGAGATCGTAAGAAATCCGCCAAGCCTCGTACTTGTCCGCCCGACGAAATACGCCTTCGGGGCCGCACCGCTGGGTTTGCAGGTAAATTTTCGTCCTCGAAAAAAGTTGCAGCCATTTATCTCCGCGACCGGCGGCTTTCTCTATTTCAGCCAGCCAACGCCTAATTTTGGCGGAACGCGATTTAATTTCACCGCCGACGTCGGTGTAGGCTTGGAAATTCGACACAAAAACAAACGTGCTGTAACCGTCGGCTATAAATACCACCACATCTCGAACGCAGAACGAGGGATCATAAATCCCGGCTTCGACAACAATATCTTATACGTCGGTTACGCGTTTTTCAGTAAATAGCCCCGCGTCGTGTAAAATCAGTAACAGGATGAACAGGGTCAACAGGATGTATTTAACGATCCTGTAAATCCTGTTTTAGTTCCCGTTTAATTTTATGGCCAGCACAAATCCAGCCCGCGGCATGCGCGATTTTTTGCCTGCAGATGTCCGCAAACGCAATTACGTCATCGGTATCATAAAAGAGGTGTACGAAAGCTACGGCTTCGAACCGCTCGAAACCCCAGCCGTCGAAAACATCGAAACCCTGATGGGCAAATACGGCGAGGAAGGCAATCAGCTAATTTTTAAGATACTGAAACGCGGCGAAAAGCTGCGGGCGAGTCAAGAGTCGGGAGTCGGGAGTCGAGAGGCTGAAACTCCTGCTCTCGACTCGCGACTCTCGACTCCCGACTCGCTTTCAGATCTCGCATTACGTTACGACCTAACCGTCCCGCTCGCCCGCGTCGTCGCTCATCACAAAAATGACCTGCCGAAATTCTTTAAACGCTACCAAATCCAACCCGTCTGGCGCGCCGACCGCCCCGCACGCGGAAGATTCAGGGAATTCTACCAATGCGATGTAGATGCCATCGGCTCAAAATCAATGGTCGTCGAAGCGGAATTGATCTCGGCAGCGAGTGAGATTTTGACGAGGTTAGGATTTAAGGATTTTGTAATTCGAGCCAACCATCGAGGAGTTCTAAGAGCCCTACTGAATAAGGTTAATATCCCGGAAAATCAACACAACGACGCGTTAGCTGCGATTGATAAACTGGACAAAATTGGACGTGAAAAAGTTACCGCCGAATTTATCGAGCGAGGCATTTCCAGTGAATCTTGCGGTAAGCTTTTTGACTTGTTTGAGAAGGCTTCTAAAATTGTTTTTGATAAAGTCAAAGAAGGTTACAACGTAAACGGCGAAATTCTACTTGCCCTATCAAATTTTCTTGAATCAGATAAAGAACTAAATGAATTAAGAGACCTCCATGATTTGACGATAAATCGAAGGCTTCTGATTGTTCCGACACTTGCTCGCGGTCTTTCCTACTACACTGGCACGATCATGGAAATCGACGTCGGCAAGGAAATTGGTTCGCTCGGCGGCGGTGGGCGTTATGACGGGTTGATCGGGATGTTCGGCAAGGAGCAGATTCCGGCGTGCGGTTTTTCGCTTGGGCTTGAGCGGATTTTGGTCGTGATGGACGAACGCAATATGTTCCCGCCGGAGATCGCCGCGTCGAATTCCGCTGATGTGATGGTGACGATCTGGAACGAGGATTCTATCGGCGAATCGCTAAAACTGGCAAACGAACTCCGCCAACAAGGCCTCCGCGTCATCGTATATCCCGAGGCCGACAAGATCGGCAAGCAGTTAAAATACGCCGATACAATAGGCGTCCCGTTTGCTTGCATTTTGGGTGATGAAGAAAGGGAGCAGGGGAAGATTCAGTTAAAAGATATGAATTCGGGCGAGAAATCGCTGCTTGCCATTTCCGAAATTGCCGAACGGATAAGGGCGGCTTAACTTCGACTTCCGGGCTTTGCCCATCTATTTGCGGAGAAGCTCTGCTTCTCCGTGATGCCCCACACTCTTCGCGGCTTTGCCGCCGTTTACGTGTCCGCAACCGTAAGAAAGCGGCGGCGAAGCCGCAAGAATCAATTATATCTGGGCGGAAAAGCAGAGGTTTTCCGCACATAGAGCGGCACAGCCGCAGAACCTCATTTGCATGTCTATCATCAAAATCTCTGACTTGGCACATAGAAACTTTCATGGAAAACCGAATCATCCAAAACTATCACGCCGGCACTATCCAATCCTTCCGCAACTACAAAAAAATGGCTGAAAAAGCAATGGCTCAGGTCACCGACGAAGAATTTTTCGCGGCCATCGATGCCGAGGCTAATTCTATTGCCGTGATCGTCAAGCACCTTGCCGGGAACCAGATCTCCCGCTGGACGGATTTTCTGAATTCCGACGGGGAAAAGCCAAACCGGTTTCGCGATGCGGAATTTGAGATGATCGGCGACACGCGCGAATCGTTGATGCAGCTTTGGGAACGCGGTTGGCAATCGCTCTTCGAGGCGGTCGAACCGCTGACAGCAGAAGATTTTACGAAAACAGTTGCAATCCGCGGCGAGCCGCACACAATCGTGGAAGCTTTGAACAGGCAGCTAACACATTACGCGTATCACATTGGCCAGATCGTGCTTCTGGCAAAGCATTTCCGGTCGGCGGACTGGAAAACATTGAGCGTCCCGAAAAACAAGTCGGCGGAGTTCAATAAGTTTCTGGCGGACAAGCAAAGTGAAGGCGTGTACAAAACTAATCCGATCAATGCTTCGCTGGAATTTAACGACGAGAATAAATAAAAAGCGGACTCCGAAAAGCTCGCTTTAGCTAATATCCGTAAAACGAAATATTGATTTAGTAACGAATACGTCCCGTGTTAGCCAAACGAACGCGGCGGGTGACCTGTGTTCTTGTCCGGCCGTTTGCAAAATACGTCGTGCGGTAGGTTTCACGATATCTATACCGTCCGACCCGAGTTACACGCTTTTGCGTAACCGTGCGGGTACGGCGGTTACGCCTGTTTTGCCTTACTTGATACTGCGGAGCGGCGGTAATGACCGTAGCCGCGGATTTTGCTTCTACCGAAGGCACTACAAATACCATCGTTCCCAACATCATCGAAAATACCAAAAAACTTTTTCATAATTATTGCCCTTATTCATTAATTTGTCGCCAATCGGTATATTCCGATTTCAACACATAGTTAAGACGCGCAATCTGCATTCCTGGTTGATTTTTTTAATGTAAAGAAATGTAAATGTAATGTTTGCATTACTTTACACACATTCGTCCCTGAACCGATCCGATGCAAATACCGGGATAACGCCTGATATGCTACTCTGTTCGTGGTATTTCCACTATGAAAGGCATCTCCATCTTAGGTTCAACCGGCTCTATCGGCTGCAACACCCTCAAAGTAATCGAACATCTTGACGAATTTCGCGTCGTCGCGCTCGGGGCGGGTCGGAATATGACGAAATTCGCCGACCAAATCGTGCGGTTCCGGCCCGAAATGGTTTCGTGCGAGGATGACGACTGTGCCGAAACTCTGCTAAACGAGCTTTATAATCTAAATGTAAAGCCGCCGCGAATCGAAACCGGTGAAAAAGGATTGATCGAGGTCGCGACGCATGAACAAGCCGGAACCGTTGTTTCGGCAACGGTCGGAGCAATCGGATTTGTGCCGACGCTGCGGGCAATCGAGGCCGGAAAACGAATTGCTTTGGCGAACAAGGAAACGCTTGTCATTGCGGGCGAGCTAATGACCAAAGCCGCGTTAAAATCGGGTGCGGAGATCTTACCGATCGATTCGGAACATAATGCATTGCACCAATGCCTGCGTGGCGAACGGCGAAGTGAGGTAAAACGGCTGATCCTGACCGCATCGGGCGGGCCTTTTCGTACAAATACAAAAGAAGAGATCGAAAACGCCACCATCGAACAAGCTTTAAATCACCCGAACTGGAAGATGGGCGACAAGATAACTATCGATTCGGCAACCTTGATGAATAAAGGCCTTGAAGTGATCGAGGCAAAATGGCTTTTCGGATTCGAAGCGGATCATATCTCGGTCGTCGTTCATCCGCAATCGGTAGTTCATTCGATGGTCGAAATGATCGATGGTTCGATCATCGCCCAACTCGGCTTAACCGATATGAAACACGCCATCCAATACGCGCTGACCTATCCCGAACGCAAAATTAACTGTCTCGAACCGCTCGATTTTATGAAGCTAAATCAGCTTACTTTCGAGGAGCCCGACCGTGATCGTTTTCCGTGTCTCGATTTGGCATACAAAGCGTTGGCAAAAGGCGGCACGACGCCAGCGGCCCTTAATGCCGCGAATGAAATATCGGTTCAGGCGTTTCTGGATGGAAAAATAAAACTCTCCGACATCGCCCGCATAAATGAAGCGGTAATGTACGGACACCAGGCGGTAGAAGCATCGGATCTTGAGTCGATCCTATCTGCCGATAATAATGCCAGGCAAACCGCTATCGGATTATTGCCTAACGAGAAGGGATAGGCACGCCTTGCCCAACAAGTTTGACTGAAACCGCCGTCGCACTTAAACTAGTTTACAACTTTAACCTTCAGTTTCGGTTCTAAAGTGTTGGTTTTTTATTAAGGTACGTATTAATTATGCCAGATATTTTATTAGTCATTTTAGCGGTAGTTTTCGTTCTCGGAATTGCGATCAACATTCACGAATTCGGTCATTTCGCGGTTGCTAAATTGTTCGGGATGCGTGTCGAGGCCTATTCGTTTTTCGGCCTCGGGCCGCGTATTTGGGG
>JANMSP010000326.1:0-10518 GCA_031389475.1 Pyrinomonadaceae bacterium | reverse complement strand
GGATGGAAACGTGTTCGACGTGTCAGAAGGCTGTTCGCTGGCTGGATCGGCGCGGTGTCAGGATCACAAAGTTCCGCGATATTAAGGATGAACCGCTGACGCGTGCAGAAGTCGAGCGGTTGGTAAAAATGCTCGGATGTGCGGAAGAGTTATTTTCGAAACGGGCAGTGAAATATCGGGAGATGAAATTAGCCGAACGTGTGCTTTCCAAAGAAGAAATGCTCGAATTGATGTCATCGGAATATACATTTCTGAAACGGCCGATAATGGAAATTGACGGTCACGCGACTGCCGGATTCTTCGAGAAATCATACATTCACTTTTTGGAAAGCTATTATTTTAGTAAACGGGCATGAACGAAGAATTTCTTAAAAACTATAATCACGTCCGCAGCGGGGGCACCGGCTATTTCGAGCAAAAACGCGCCCTAATCGCCGTTTGGGGTAAGGAAGCCGTGCAGTTTCTGAACGGCCTGATTACGAACGATGTTGCAAAACTTGAGGATGGCGAGCAGATGATGGCCGCTTTCCCGAATGTGCAGGGCAGGCTGCTTGCGATTGTTCGAGTTCTGCGAAACGGCGATAAATTTCTCTTTGAAACCGATGAGATCACACGGGAAAAAGTTTTCAATAATTTATTTCGCTTCACTTACGCCGGAGATTTTTTTGTCGAAGATTTGTCGGATAATTATAAGTATTTTGAAATTTTTAACGAGTCAGAACCGCGAGCGGTAGCGATCGGGGTTTTACAATTTACGCAATCGGCCTCATCGGATTATTTCGTCCCGGCGGACGCCGCCGACGCTTTCCGCACCGAAGCTGCGGCCAGTGACGCTATAGAAATCTCCTCCGAACTATACGAAATCCTTCGCATCGAAAACGGCGTCCCGAAATACGGTGTCGATATGGACGAAACGACCGTCGTCCTCGAAACGGGCCTGGAGGAAGCAGTCAGCTTCACCAAAGGCTGTTACATCGGCCAGGAAATCATTGCCCGCATCCACTTTCGCGGCCACGTCGCAAAACAATTGACCGGCCTAATCCTGTCAGAACCGGGAGTGATAGCGACCGGGTTCTTATCAGGGGCAGAGTTGAAATCGGTTGACGGCAAAATCGCCGGAAAAATCACATCCGTAACCTTTTCGCCAAAACTCGGAAAAGCGATAGCATTAGCTTATGTTCGCTACGACTATCTCGGTGAAAACACGCAATTAAAAGTTGCTGATCTAAACGCGATGGTCAGCAAACTGCCGTTTATTTGATTTATGTTTTCGATTAAATTTCGGGAATAAAGTAGAAATTATTTTAGAATTAGTATGGAAGAATTAGACATCGATTTACCTAATGCCAAGCTGGCTTATACGATCATTCAATCACTTTTGCAGAGCAACGAAGCGCTCAGCGATCTGCTTGTGGTGATGGCGCATGCTTTGGATGAAGACGTGACGAAGGCTTTGACGATGACGAACGAATGGCAAATCTATCTCGAATCGAAGCGGAACTTGGAAAATACGAAATTGCAGATCGAAAAGCTTACGGCAGAGCTTAAGAAAATGGAACAGAAGGCAGAGGCCTGACCGTCAGGGAGGGCTTTCTTAAGCGCCGGGCAAAAGAGAGCCCTCCCTAAAGGTCAGGCTTCTGCCGGGAAGTCAGGCTTTTATGTACGACTTGATTATTATCGGAGCCGGGCCGGCCGGAATTTCAGCGGCATTCGAAGCGAAGAAGCACAACCTCAGCTACGTCGTTATCGAAAAAGGGCTGATCGGGAATACGATTTACAATTATCCGGTCGGGCTAACCGTGTTTTCGACGACTAATGAGCTTGAATTGACAGAAGGCGAACTCAAGCCTGCCCGCGAGAAGCCGACGCGGGAGGAGTTGCTGTCGTATTATGTGCGGTTCGTGCTTGAGAATGATCTGAATATTCAGACCGAGGAAACTGTTCTAAAGGTCGATAAGGTTGGGGAAAGTTTTAGAACCGTTACCGATAAAGGTGAATACGAATCGAAAACGGTTTTGTTTGCGATTGGTGCAATGGATTATCCACGACAACTGGGCGTCAAAGGCGAGGATTTGCCGAAAGTCCATGACATGTTTCGCGAGACTTATCCGTGGGTAAAGAAGCGGGCGTTGATCGTCGGCGGCGGGAATTCGGCGGGCGAAGCGGCTTTGTTTTTGGCGGAAGAGGGCGCGGATACGACGCTGGCGATCTTCCGCGAGAATTGGGAAAGCACTGATCCGAAACAGGGCTGCATCAAGTTTTGGGTCAAACAGCCGCTTGAAGACGAGCTGAAGAAACACTGCCTGAAACTATTTTTTCTCGGCAAGGTTCTGGAGATTCGCGAAGACGAAGTATTACTCGAAAATGAGGACGGCGAGGTAGAAACGCTGCCGAACGATGTCGTGTTTGTGCTCATCGGATCGGATGCCGATTTGACGATGCTGAAGAATTTGGGTGTTGAAACCGAAACTGGTAAATACGGAGAATTGCCGATTTACGATGAGGAGAGTTTCGAGACCAATGTGCCTGGAGTTTACGTGGCCGGACATTTTACCAATCAGCGGCACATTAAAGGAGCCATTGACGCCCCGAAAATTATTATCCCACATATTGCGAGTCAGAACCGCGAGCGGTAGCGACCGGGGTTACTTTCAGGGATTAGGGATGAAGGATGAATCGAAAATCTTTTTTCGAAGAACCCCGGTCGCTACCGCGAGCGGTACTGACACATCTTTTCGAATCTCACGGCGTCTTCCGTCATGGTAATATTATTGAAGAATACATATGCCGTTTCCTTTTGCGGCAGCAGGGAGATGAGGTCTTCGAGTTCGTCTTCCTCGTACGTGTAACGCCAGCCGGTGCGGCCGTGGAGGCGGTAGTAGCAACGTTCGGGAGTGACGGTTTGTTTGGCGAATGGATCGACGACGTGGGCCAGATCGAGGTCTTTGCAGAGCTTTTTAACGACCTTATCTTCCCACGGTCCGCGCGGTTCCCACGCAAAACTTATATCGCCGCGGTCGGCCTTACGCATAAACTTTCGAAGATTCGCAATGTTTTCGGGCGTTTGTTTGAATTTCGCTGGGCACTGGAACAGGATGGTCTTTGCCTTCAGAGCCTGTGCGCATGCCAGCGTCGTTTCCCAGGCTTCCCTAACGATCGCAGTCGGTTTGAAGAATCCGGCGTCGGCTAGTTCCTTTTCGGTCAGCTTCTTTTTCAGGCGGCGATAGGTCGGGCTCGAAGATTCGTGGGTTATCAATTGCCACGCTTTTAAAGTGAATTCGAATTCGGCGGGAAGCTCGGCGCGCCATTTCTCTAATGTCTTTACCTGCGGCGGCTGGTAAAAGGTGTGCTGCACCTCGACGCAGTTCAGCAGTTCGGAGTATTCGAGCTTGTTCGAGCGGAATCCGCATGTCCCGACTTTTATATTCACAGTTTAAGGAACGATGTAGATCGCTACCGCCAGGTAATGAAAAATGCTGCCGGCGAGCACGAATACGTGAAAAATCGCGTGATTGTGCGGAATGCGCTCCCACGCAAAAAATATGACGCCGAGCGAATACGCAACGCCGCCGATCACGGCCAGAATTATCGGCATAATTCCTAGGGCCTCGGACAGCGGCTGTAGAGCGAAAACTCCGAGCCAGCCCATTACCAGGTACGATAAAGTCGATACGATCGTAAATCTATCGCCGAAGATCAGCTTCATCAGTATGCCTAAGGCCGCAAATGTCCAGATTAATACCAGTAAACTCATGCCGAATGTTCCGTTCAAAATAACAATGCCGAACGGCGTGTAGCTGCCTGCGATAAGCAGATAGATGCAGCAGTGATCGACGATTTGCAGGGTTTTCTTGCGGATTGGGCAATTTGTCGCGTGATAACAGGTCGAAGCGGCGTAAAGCGTGACGAGCGACACGCCATATACTATGCTGCCGGTTATCAGCCATTCATCTCCGCGAATCACCGCTAGTGTCACGAGAACGATAAACCCGACGACGCTTAGGGCCAGGCCAAAGCCGTGGGTTATGGTGTTGGCGAATTCTTCGGCGGTCAGATGTCCCAGTCTGGCTTTTAACACAATGCAAATCTCAAGTCTTTTGGGCTTTGCCCATCTATTTGCGGAAAAGCTATGCTTTTCCGGCGGTTTACCTGTCGACTCGCGGCTATGCCGCCGGACTAACCGGCAGAAGCGGCGGCATAGCCGCAATTACAACTTTCTGATCGGATGGAAAAGCAAAGCTTTTCCACAAATAGAGCGGCAAAGCCGCAATTACCGTTAAAATTCCGAATCGCTCGTCGCCCGCTCTCTTCTCGCTACGCCGGTTGCATATGCGGCATCTTCTACTTCTTTCGCTACCGCTTCGCCTACTCGGCGGTCGAAAACTGACGGGATTACATAATCCGGATGCAGCTCGTCTTCACCTATGATGCCGGCGATGGCGTTCGCGGCGGCTATCTTCATCGCCTCGTTGATGCGTGATGCACGGCAGTTAAGTGCGCCGCGAAAAATTCCGGGGAAGCATAGAACATTATTTATCTGGTTCGGATAATCCGAACGTCCGGTTGCCATTACGGCGACCAAACCCGCCGCATCTTCGGGCATTATTTCCGGCACGGGATTGGCCATTGCAAAGATGATCGGGTCTTTTGCCATGGCCCGCAGATCGTCCGGCGTCAGCACGCCCGGGGCAGACAGGCCGAAGAAAACATCCGCCCCTCGAATAACCTCATGGACAGTTCCTTTCTCCTTGTCAGCATTGGTATTGCGGCCGTACCAGTCCTTTACCCAGTTCATATTTTCCGTACGGCCTTCGTATATCGCTCCGGTTTGGTCGCAGCCGACGATATTCTTTACGCCTGCCGCCATCACGATCTTCGAGCACGCGACGCCGGCTGCCCCGACGCCATTGACCACGACCTTTATATCTTCGATTCGCTTGTCAGTGATCTTCAGAGCGTTGATCAATGCCGCAAGGACGACGACGGCGGTTCCGTGCTGATCGTCGTGGAATACGGGAATGTCGAGTTCTTCCTTCAGCCGGTCTTCGATCTCGAAACAACGCGGGGCGGAGATGTCTTCGAGATTAATTCCGCCGAACGCGACGGCGATGTTCTTGATCGTTCGAACTATTTCGTCCGGATCCTTCGTATTCAGGCAGATCGGGAACGCATCGACGCCGCCGAACTCCTTGAATAATTGGCACTTGCCTTCCATTACCGGCATTGCCGCCGCCGGGCCGATGTCGCCGAGGCCGAGCACGGCTGTCCCGTCCGATATGACGGCGACAGTGTTCTTTTTGATTGTAAGGTTAAAGACCTTTTCTGGGTCTTTGGCGATCGCTTCACAGACGCGTGCCACACCGGGAGTATATGCCATCGACAGGTCGCTTCGTGTTTTAAGCTGCATCTTGGAAACGACCTCGATCTTGCCGCCGAGATGCATTAGAAATGTGCGGTCTGAGACGTTTATCACCTCGACGCCGTCGATGTTGTTGGCGGAGGCGATGATCTCCTCGTCATGCTTTTCCGAAGACGCATTGACCGTAATATCACGGATCAAAAAATCCTTGCCAACGCTGACAATGTCGATACCTTCAATATCGCCGCCCGCACGGCCGATCGCGGTAGTTATTTCGCCAAGCTTCCCCGGTTGATTGTGAATGCGTACGCGAAGGGTGAGGCTGTAGCTGGCGTTAGGTGTCGGTTTGTTTGTCATAGCATTTGAATCGAGCGTGAGGGGTAGCGGGTGTGAAATTTGTCGCTCGACGCCTGACTCTCGATTCGTATAAAAAGTATGAACAAAAACCGCGTTAGTGGCAAATTGGGCAGGTTTCGGCAGCCGGTTGTTGGTGGGTAGAATCCGAGTGCAAAACACGGTAGTCATCGGGTCAGCGTTTAATCTCGTGAGGTTGACGAACTTTTTGACTTAATTTATTCGGATGCCTGTTTCCGGCCACGCTTAACCACGTCGGATCGGATGATCAATCCCGACGCCGCGACTACAGAGGCGATCACTGTAATGCATACCACTGTTAACGTTTCCATAAATATATTGCCTTAACTCTTGCGATATGGGTTCAATTTATCAGCTGGAACGAGGCTAATTTGTAATGTTCATTACAGACGCGAAGTGTTGACTAATAATATGGTGTTGAAAGTTGGAGGTTTTTTCCCTTCGACGACAATGAAAAAACTTAAAATTTGTCCACACGCTTGGAGGAAATTCCCCTCGTTCAGCGGTCTGAAAAGGCCGCTCTTTTTTATTTGCCCGGCCTTCGGATTGAAAATGCGACGACTCGGCAACAAAGCGTCAAAAAGAAGAAATGATCAACAGTCAAATAGCGGAACTTATGAAAACCAGGTTCTATGTACGCTGGCAGACAAACACCTCGATTGGAAAGTATAGTGTTGATCGAATAAGGGGAAAAATATGATGCTGAGCGACATCGACGAAACTGACCTAAGCCCGCTAATGATAGCGGAATTTGCCATCTCACGATTAGACGAACTCAATCGTGACTATTACGCAAGAAATAGGGATTTTTTGGAACAAACACTAGCCCAGGAAAAACGCAAAGCGGCGGCTGCCGGTGAAGCGAGGAATATGAAATTATAAAAATGTGATTCGCCGAACACAAAGCCTACATCACTCCGTACTACAACTTCACGCAAATCCCGTAGAGGCCAGCTTCATCCAATAAATTTACGGAAGCTGAATAATGACTTGAATACAAGGAGAAATAAATGACATTTTTAACGACCAAAGATAATACAAAGCTTTATGTAAAAGACTGGGGCACTGGCCGCCCGGTCATACTTATCCACGGCTGGCCGCTGTCGGCGGACAGCTGGGACGATCAGGCAGTGGCGATTGCCGATGCGGGTTTTCGCGCGATCTCGTACGACAGGCGCGGATTCGGCCGTTCGGATCAGCCGTGGAGCGGATACGATTACGACACCCTCGCCGATGATCTGGCGGCGGTGATCGAAGAGACCGGAGCGGCCGACGCAACGATCGTGGGCTTTTCGATGGGTGGCGGCGAGGTCGCGCGCTATATGTCGCGGCACGGCGGGAAGAATGTTTCGCAGGCCGTTCTGGTATCGTCGGTCGTGCCGTATATGCTGCAAACCGCCGATAATCCGAACGGCACCGATCAGGCTACATTCGACCAGATGACAGCGGCGATGAAGGAAGACCGGGCAAAATTCTTTGCCGGATTCTTCAAGGATTTTTACGGCGTCGGTATCATCTCGCATCCCGTGAGCGATGAGCTGCTGGAAGCTTCCAGAAATACCGCAATGCAGGCGAGCCTAAAGGCGACACTGGCCTGCGCCGGAGCGTTTGCGACAACCGATTTTCGGCCCGATCTGTCGTTCTTCAACGTGCCGACCTTGATCATCCACGGAACAGCCGACCAAACAGTGCCGATAGACGCCAGCGCCCGCGAAGCGGTAAAGGGAATCGCTAACGCAACCCTGATCGAATATGACGGAGCCCCGCACGGCCTGTTCGCCACGCACAAGGACCAATTGACAGGCGATCTGCTGGAGTTCCTCGGCCAGGAACAAGCGAGATCGACGAGTTCATCGTAGGACTGCGGAATCGAGGTGCTTTGGAACGTAAATTTGTGAAAACCGTCTGAACATCTCGCGCTGAAGTTACGGTCAAAGAATAGCCGGACATGAAATGTCCGGTCCGAACCCAACAAAAAAATCGCCTTGAGGGAACGAAAGAATCACTTCTTTCACCCACTCAGGGCGATTCCATTTTCATACTATCTACCAGAGGTTTTATATCTGGCTATTTTCTATTGACCGCCTTTTTTACCTTTTAAGACAGCCCCTAATTTTGTTCGGTTAGGCCACCAGTATATGTCGTTCGAGAATCGGACCGACGTTGCCCATAAACTCAGCTTTGGTGAAAATCTCGTCGCAGCCGGCGGCGGTCGCCCGGTCCCGGTAATTCTGGCTGTATGAGGTAACGGCAAGGATCGGGATTTCAGCCGTAGTATCATTTGCCCGGATGGCGAGTGTGGCTTCGATACCATCCATGACCGGCATAGAAAGATCCATCAGGATCAGGTCCGGCATATGCTCTACGGCTAACTCGACCGCCCTCTGGCCATCAGTCGCCTCGACCACCTCATATCCCCGCAACTCAAGCAGTATCCGCATTGCGTCGCGGACATCATCGAAATCTTCTACAACAAGTATTGTTTGTCTCATATCGTTCGAGAAAAAATGCCTGTCTGAGTTTAAACTCCGGCCGAGGAGTTATTTTAACATATAGTAGCCCTGATTTGAAATATCTAGTCCGCGGACACAACTGCGTCCTGCCAGAAATAATGCACTTGTCCGCCCATGATGCGGCGGAGGCTTCTGGACGATGCCCATCCGTCGGTAACTTTATACACCAATAGGCCTGAATCGCTTCTAAATTCAGGACGTTCACGATCAAGGAGCATCACAACGCAGCGGCCTGACCTAAAATCGCACTCAGGAACATCAATTAATGTCGTCTCGATCAGAGACTTCAACGATCGGACCTCGATTCCTTCGCCTTCATATATTCGAATTCTAATTGTAGACATCGCGCATCACCTTCGAGTTCCAATCAACCCGGCTAACAGACAACATCTCCTCCCGGAAAAGTAAGATCCGAAAGGTACCTATGTCATTGTTCGTAATTGTGTTCTCAAGGGTTTGAGATAGGCAGATCCGGTAGGTGCAATAGATGTGCCAATTGATGTTATGCACTTGATAACGAGTTTAAACGATCAGGCATTTCCATGACGTACGAATATAGCGCGCAAAATATTTGCTGCGACTTAACGATCCTTACAAACTTCGAGTTTAGCCCCGCACGGAAACGCGAAAGTTACGGAGAGTGCTATCTTAAGTGGACGCACGCTCCTTAACATTCGCGTTTTCGTAGGTGGTTATGCCATTGGCCGCAGCAATCCGCGAAATATTCCGTGTATTTGGATCTTGTCGGCTTCGACGAGAACGGGTTCGAAGCCGTTGTTGGCACTACGCAATTCGATGTCGGCGCCGACGCGGTAATATTTACGCAGCAGCGTTTCGTTTTCGTTTATCGTGACTGCGGCGCAGCTGCCGTCACGGAAATATTCGCGGCGTTCGATGAGGGCGACATCGCCCATGCAGATCTCGCGGCCGGACATCGCGTCGTCAGGTACGCGGAACGCCAAAACCTGCTGCGGTTCTAAAGCTCCGAGCATAAAGGCCGGCACGGCGATCGGCTCCGTTTCCCAATCTTCACGTTCGCCCTCATCCGCCGAAGAATAAAGCCATTCGATCCGCAGTCCAGGCTCGGCCGCTTTCTCCTGACGGATGATCTCGATCATAAACCCGCCTTCTCCGCGCCGTCGCCGGAGAAATCCCATTTCCTCTAGCGCTTCGATATGCTTCAATATGCCGCTTTTCGCCCGCACGCCGAGGTGTCGTGCAATTAATTGATAGGACGGCTCGTATCCGTGGCGGTCGATATACTGCGTAACGAAATCGAGAACTTCCTTCTGGCGCCGGGTTCGTGTCTGCTGCATGATGTGAATCGTAAATCGTAAATCGCAAATCGTCAATCGCGTATGGTGAATCGGGAATCGGGAATCGTGAAGCGTGGCCATTGGCGTTTTCCTAATCTTAACGATTTACGATTTACGTCTTTATCGATTCACGATCCGCGATTTGCGAAAATGATACAATAAAGCATTGGAGGCAAAGTCTTATTAGCAATATTCACGGATTTACGCAGGGGTTAAAACATGATCAGATCCGCCGCATCGAGAAACTCGCGTCGCGGCGGGTGGCGGCCGATCAGATAATATCGCAGGAACTTGCACGGCAGTTGTCGGAGATCTCGCACGAGACCAGGCGGCAGATCGGCGTATTGCTCAACCGGAAGGGGCAGGTCGAATACGTCATGGTCGGCACGGCCAAGCGAATTGAAATGCCGGATTTCGGGCGTTCGCGCGTATCGACCGACAGGTTTCGCGGGCTGCGTTGTGTTCATACGCAACTGCTCGGCGAGAAATTAACGCAGGACGACCTGACCGATTTAGCACTATTGCGGCTCGATCTGATGTCGATCATCCAGGTCGATAACTCGAACGGATTGCCAGGACTTGTTTACTCCGCGCATCTCCTGCCGACCAATGCCGAAAGTCTCGAAACCGAAAGCCAGACGCTGCCGTACGAATTTTTAGAGCCGCGCGTGCCTTCGCAGCTCGATACGAATTTTGCGGAGCTTATCTCGTCGCTTGAAAGCGAGATGACGCGGATCAGGCTTCCAAAGGCCCGCGAATCGAACCGCGACCGAGCGATCCTCGTCGGCGTAACGACCAGTCATATCGACGACGCCGAGGAATCGATGGCTGAACTCGAGGAACTGACCGAATCGGCGGATGTCGTCGTCCTCGATAAAATAATCCAGCGGCGGCCTAAGATCGATGCGAAAACCGTGCTGGGAAAAGGGAAGCTGGAAGATTTGCTAATCCGCTC
>JANMSP010000325.1:0-6036 GCA_031389475.1 Pyrinomonadaceae bacterium | reverse complement strand
GCACCAGCCGCAGTCGCTCTCTTCGCCGCCGCCCGCGACGATGGCGTTCCAGTAACGGTCCGTTTCCGCCTGGTCGGCGGTCGCGACCTGAAACGAGAACGCCCAGTTGTGCTTGACGTTGGGTCCGCCGTTGAGCCCGAGGCAGGGAATTCCCATCACCGTAAACTGGACCGTCAACACATCCCCTTCCTTCCCCGACGGAAAATCTCCCGGCGCCTTATGCACCGCCTCCACCGACGAATCGGGAAACGTCTTCGCATAAAACCGCGCCGCATCCTCGGCGTCGCCATCGTACCAAAGACATATCGTGTTTTTCGCTTGTTTCATAATCTCAACCTCCTCAAGTTCGTTTTCCTGTCCACTCCTTGTCCACCCATTGTCCGGCGGCTGTCCGGTGCCTTGTCCGGTCGGCGTGCCTCATTGTAAGTGTTTTATCGCTTATAACTTACACCTGACTGCCACGCAAGTTTCAACAAAAATATAAAAAAAGCTTTGAGACGTTGTAAGAGGCAGGTTCGGTTCGTTGTTCCGCGAATTTTCAAAGATCGATCACGCGTTGCAACGGTAGCACACAGTCGCACGTAAGACAAGAGAAAAATTATCCCTGCCTGGTCATTTTTAGTTCGCCGTTTTCAACCGGGCCTGTCTCGATTGTTGAAAATCTAATATCGAAATCCATCATCAAGCTGCCCGAACCAATAGTCCCGTTGTTTTTCCAGTTCTTTAAAGTTTATGGATGTTCCCAGCCTCTCATTTCGCCATACTTCATGTTTGCACCATGAGTATTTCATCCGGATGTAGGACTGGTCGGGAAGCTCCTTGAATCCGAACTTCGTATGCCATTCGCGGCTCCCTTCATTGCACACATGATACCGCGAAACGATTTTATTAGTTCCGCTCGTCAGCAATTCGTTTGCGGCGGCTGCAACCATTTCCGTAAGGAGGCCTCACAAAAAGCAGGTCGAGCTCCGCTTCGTTTTCACGATTTATCAGGAAAAGTGCAAGGCCGATCAAATCGCCGGTATCGGGTTCGAGGGCCATCTTCGAGACCTCAAGCGTTTTTCCTCGTTTTTCATCGAAATACTCTTCAATGTTGTTTCTTGCATGCGCCTGTATCTTGTCGGTCGGCCAGTTGCAAAACTCCACCGAATCGTAAAATGTCTTGAAGAAGGCGTCGATCATTTGCCGCCTGTAAGCAGGGTCGGCGGGATGGATTTTGTGAGCCGTGGAAAGTTCTCGTTGATCGAGGTCAAGGCTGACGTTCACACCGTGTTCTCTCGGCGTAAAGTGTGCCGTGCCGTCCCAATATTCGCACTTCTACCCGAATGGATGCGACGCCATCTCGAATTCCTCGATAGTCATCGGCACCGATTTCGTCTTCATAACTTCCTGCAACTTTTTCGTATCATCGCTTCTTGAGACACTCATAGCCCTTCGTGAGCGACTCATAGTGCTTCGGGAGCGGTTCTACCATTTCGGCTACGATTTCTCACCGAGTTGTTTTAACAACCAAGTAGGATTCACTGACATTTCTTTATTAACGTACCGCCTAGATTAATCGCTTTCTTCTCATCTGCTAATGCAAGGCTCTTTTTGCCCAGCATGCAATAATTAAGTGCTCTATTTGAGTACGCAAGGTAAGATTGCGGATTAAGCTCAGTAACTCGTGTAAAGTCGGCAACTGCCAAATCATACTTTTCTTGACTATAGTAAGCCTGCCCTCGACTGTAATAGCCATTCGCAAATTGAGGGCTTATCTCAATACCCTTCGTAAAGTCCGCAATTGCCAGGTCATATTTATTTTGTCGAATATAAGTCTCGCCTCGATTCCGGTATGTCTCAAAACCTTGAGGTTTGAGTTGAATCGCCTTAGTGAGGTCAGCGGTGGCAAGTTCATATTTACCCTGTGAACTGTAACTAAGCCCCCGATCATTAAAACAAATGCTACACTCCGGCAGAATTTGAATCGCGCTACTAAGATCAGCGACAGCTAGATCATACTTGCCTTGGGTTTTATGGGTCTTCGCCCGACTACGGTAAGCCTTGCCAGACCGAGGATTGACTTGAAGCGCCATTGCAAAGTCGGAAATTGCAAGCTCATATTTAGCTTGTCCATCATAAACAATCCCTCGATTAATGTAAGCAACATCATATTTGGGGTTGATCTGAATTGCCTTTGTGTAATCGGCGATGGCTTCACTATGGCGCCCATTCTTTTCGTTTTCATTCCCGCGCAATAAAAAATCAGTTGCCGTTACCGGTGTTTGAGCAAAAGAGAAACCGGCAAATACAATTACTAAAGAGAGCGAGGCCAGTACATTTGCGATCGTTAGCATAGCGGCAACTCTTTTCATTGGCTTTTCCTCATGATGTTTAACCGTTCCAACATCTTGCATCACGCGGCTGGATTTTCCCGGTTCTTACCGCGCCAGAAAATGAGACTTTCGTTAAAAGAAACAATATGTCCTGCGATTTCAACTGCCTGCTCCTCGGTCATCTCATTCACGGCCGCTGTGAGCGTGCCTTCCCTATTTCGTGGTATCCCGTTATTAATGAGTTCATCCAATCGATTGAACTCATCGCGCATTTCGTCCGGAACGTGATGATCGCGCAAGATGCCAAGATGATATCTAGCGTCACGTAAGCGAACTTTTATACTGTTTGACGAAGCCGCCAGCGCGTGGACGGCACAGCTGAACTTTTCATATCCGTAATCCAAATGCATATGTTCACCTCCAATCGTTTACTGTTGTCTCGATTCATTCGCCGCCGCCGGTGATAGTGCCGTCGAGGTCGGCCGCAACTTTGAGTTGCTTCTATACTGCAAATTCATAAACCGGGGTCTCTATCATTCGCTTCGGTCTTTCGTGTCCCCAAACGGTCTGCTGTAAGCGCTCGACCGTTTCGGGAGAGAAGAACTGCTCACCGGTTTCCTTAGATACTCGCGCGGGAACATTCTCGATGATGATGAATTTATCGTCCATCTCCAGCGTGTAAGTCACCTTTGTTTCTTTCATTGTTTCAATCTGCATCCTGTTGCCTCCTCATTCGGAAATCTATCCATAAATCTTCGTCAGGCTCGTAAAGCGTGACGATTTTCACGAGCGGACGTGACGGATAACTGCATTGGATGTGCAATGGCCTATTCTCCGTCGTCATCCCGAAGACCAAGCAGCTTGGGCCGTATTTGTCATTCGGATAATCTTCGATGATTTCACCAATCCGAATTGCGTAGCGTATCTCCTGAACGCTAATGCGTCGCAATATGCTCTGATCAACCGCGTGTTTAGAAAACTCAAAAGAACCGGCGGCAATTTTCTTGCGAATCTCGTCGATCATACGCTATGCGACAACCTTCTCGACTCGATTATATACCGTATCCCTCTCGACGGCCTCGAAGCCGGCGCGGTGGATCATTTCGATTATTTCCTGTTTGGTCATTTTTACTTCGCCGTCGTTAGAGTAGCTGTGGGTGAGTTCGCCGCCGTCGGTTATTGTGCCGTCGAGGTCGTTGGCGCCGAAGTGGAGGGCGGTTTGGGCGGTGGCTTTGCCGAGCATGACCCAGTAGGCCTTGACGTGGTCGAAGTTGTCGAGCATCAGGCGGGAGACGGCGATGGTTTTTAGGTTGTCGATGGCGTCGGGGCCGGGAAGCGACGAGAGGGCGGTGCCGTTCGGGTAGAACGCGAGCGGGATGAAGCACTGGAAGCCGCCGGTTTTGTCCTGCTGCTCGCGGAGTTTTATAAAGTGGTCTATGCGATCTTCGGTAGTCTCGATATGGCCGTAGAGCATGGTCGCGTTCGTTTTCAGGCCGGCTTTATGAACCTTGCCGGCCAGTTCAAGCCAGCGCGCTCCATCGCATTTGTGGTCGCAGATCCGCGAACGCGTCGGTTCGGCGAATATCTCGGCACCGCCGCCGGGACACGAATCCATCCCGGCCGCCTTTAACTGTTCGATCACGGCTTCGTCGGACATCTTGTAAAACCGGGCGAAGAAATCGAGCTCGACCATTGTCAGGGCTTTCAAATGCAAGCTCGGGAACTCGCGTTTGAGCGATGAGAAAAGGTCGGTGTAATAGGTGAAGGGAAGCTTGGAATTCAATCCGCCGACGATGTGAAGCTCGGTCGCACCTTCGGCAACGGCATCGCGGGCGATCTGGATGCCTTCGTCGATCGAATGCGTGTAGGCGCCTACGTCTCTCGCACGCTTATAGAAACCACAGAATTTACAGTCGGCGACGCAAATATTAGTGTGGTTAAAATGCCGGTTGACGTTGAAATATGTCGTCCGTCCGTGCCTCTTTCGGCGAACAAAATCGGCCAGTTTGCCGAGAGCGTTTAGGTCTGCCGTCTCGTAAAGCGACATCCCTTCGTCAAACGTCAGCCGCTCGCCGTCTTCGACTTTTCCAGCGATAGATATTAGGTTTTTATCAAATGAAAACTGCATAACTTTATGTTAAGATTTTAGCAGATTTTATAGGATATAGACGAAGGCAAGGCCATGAATAACATTCAACACATAAAAGACAAAAACGCTGTGCTTGTACCGATCAAAGATTGGGAAAAACTGCAGAAGGAGTTAGCTCGGTTGCGCAAACGAATCAAAAAGGCCACTATTTTGACTGAGATAAGGGCTGCGGTTGTAGCGCTCGAAAAAGATATTAAAAACGGCGCCGAGGCAAAAGGTAAGGACGCGCGCGAATTCGTAAGCGAGCTGCTGGATGAGCAATAAGGTCTTAGTTGAGGAGAGTTTTCGCACTCCCGCCAAAAAGCTTGCCAAAAAATACAGATCTTTTCCGCATGACCTCCTGCGACTTATCGAAGAACTGGAGGAAAATGCGCTTTTGGGATCTTCGCTCGGCGGGAATCTTCGGAAGATCCGTTTAGCAATTAAGAGTAAAGGGAAGGGAAAGAGCGGAGGAGCGCGGGTGATTGCATTTGTGTACTGGGCCAAGAGTTCCGTTCATCTTCTCACTGTTTATGATAAATCCGATGCAGATGGCATCTCGGACGATGAACTACATGCTTTGACTTTAGAATTAGAGGCTTCGATGAAAAACAAGATATGAAATTCGGACAAGTAGAAAACCCTGAAGAGATAGATTTCACCATTCCGCCCGATCATCCCAATACCAAGCGAGTTCTTGAAAAGTCGAAGCCGAAAGATTTTAAGGTTTACGTAGGCTGCGCGAAATGGAACAAGGCTGATCTGAAGAATTTTTATCCGAAGGGAACTAAGGACGAGTTGGGACATTATTCGACGCAGTTTAATTCTATTGAGCTGAACGCGACTTTTTACAAGCTTTTTCCGGCGGCACAGTTTGAAAAGTGGAAAGAAACTGTGCCCGATGATTTTAAATTCTTTCCCAAATTGGAACAGTCGATCTCGCATTTTAAGAGATTGAAGGATGTGGAGGAATCGGTCGGGAACAACGTTTCGAATTTCTCTCATCTTGAGGAAAAGCTTGGAATTCCATTCCTGCAGCTTCACAATAATTTCGGCCCGAAGGATTTCGACCGCGTTAAAGCGTTTGTGGAAAATTGGCGGTATGATATTCCCGTAGCAATCGAATTCCGCCATACCGATTGGTTTAACGATCCGGAAGTTTCGGCGAAGTTGTACGAACTGCTTGAGAAAAACAAGGTTGTAAACGTGCTGGTCGATACCGCCGGACGGCGTGATCTACTGCACATGCGGCTGACTTCGCCGACCGCATTTGTCCGGTATGTCGGGGCGAATCACGAATCCGATTATGCACGGCTGGATGATTGGATTGATCGGATTGCCGTTTGGAAGCAGCAGGGACTTCGGGAATTATGCTTTTTTGTTCATCAGAATATCGAGAAGGAATCGCCGCTTTTGTCGGCTTATTTTATCGAAAGATTGAACAAACGGATTGGCAGCAGTCTGATAATTCCAAAGACGCTGGGTCAAAGCACCAATCGACTATTCGCATAGAAATTTGGCGGAGCATGTCATAACGCGAGCGGTAGCACCGGGTTCTTCAGCGCCGGGCATAAGAACCCGGTCGCTACCGCT